>NZ_JBHWLY010000112.1:0-12366 GCF_042730435.1 Nocardioides sp. NPDC059952
GCTGGCTATGAGTCACACCACGACCGAGACCGGCACCAACCCTTGCATCAGTCGGCCCCAGGCCAACCAGACCCGATAATCACAGGCTGGCTATCAGGGGCGGCGGCCCCGGTGTGGCCGCGGGGTAGTCGCTCCTCGGGAGGGGGACGCTCCCTGGCGAACGAACTTTCATTCACCCGGCCTTGCCGAACGAACATTCATTCACCCGGCCCTGCCGAACGAACATTCATTCACCCGGCCCTGCCGAACGAACTTTCGTTCACCCGGCTAGCCACCGCCCCTCGGCGGTTGGTAGGTGAACGAAAATTCGTTCGCCCTTCAGACCCCAAGCCCCTACCCAACCCACATCGCCGCGCCAAACCCCTGCCGCCGGCCCGATAGCCAGCCAGTCTTTTCTCGGCGACGGCCGGTGTCAAGGATCGCCGAAGGCGACCGGCGTCAGCCGGCGGCCGCAGGCCGTCCTTTACTCCGGACGCCGCCGAGAACACCCTCCAAGCAAGGGTCGGCGGCAGACACCAGCCACAAATCACGGCATCCAGCTACGACCGCCGAGTCAACACCCTCTGCGCCACCACGAACACCAGCACCAACACCCCGATCGTGATCCGCGTCCACCACGACGACAACGTGCCGTCGAAGGAGATGAAGGTCTGGATCGTGCCCAGCACGAGCACCCCGAGCAACGACCCGACCACGAAACCGCGGCCGCCGGTAAGCAGCGTGCCGCCGATGACCACCGCGGCGATCGCGTCCAGCTCCATCCCGACCGCGTGCAGCGAGTAGCCCGAGAGCGTGTAGAGCGCGAACAGGAGCCCGCCCAGCGCGGCGCACAGCCCGCTGATCGCGTACACCCCGACCTTGGTCGCCGCGACCGGCAAGCCCATCAGGAGCGCCGACGGCTCGCTGCCGCCGAGTGCGTAGACGGTGCGTCCGAAGCGTGTCGAGGCGAGGACGTACGCAGCCACCGCGACGATCACCAGCGCGAAGACCGCCGTCCACCCGAGGTAGTAGCCGCCGGGCAGGGTGATCGAGCCGAACGCGATGGCCGAGAAGGTCTCGTCCTTGATCGGGATCGAGTCGACGCTGATCAGGTAACAGAGCCCGCGGGCCAAGAACATGCCCGCCAGAGTGGCGATGAACGGCTGGATGTCGAAGTAGTGGATCAGCAACCCCATCGCGGTGCCGAGCAGGATGCCGGACAGGAGCACGACCACGATCACCGCGACCACCGGCAGGCCGAGCTCGAGCGTCCGGGCCGCGATCAGCGTCGAGAGCGCCACGTTGGAGCCGACCGAGAGGTCGATCCCGCCGGTCAGGATCACGAACGTCATCCCCACCGCGAGCACGATCAGGAACGCGTTGTCCAGCAATAGGGTGAGGAAGACCTGCGGGTCGGCGAACCCCTCATAGCGGATCCCGCCGACGCCGAACATGCCGATGAACAGCGCGAACGTGCCGATCACGGGCAGGTAGCGGCGCGGCGGGCTGTAGCGGGCGATCCTGGCGATGACACCGGTCTCGATCGTGGGCACCTGAGCACTCATGCCACAGCCTCCTCTCGGCTGGTCGGTGTGCGGTCGCTGCGCCGTTGCAGCACCGACCGCGCCTTCGGCGACTGCAGCAGGCACACGACCACGACCACCAGCGCCTTGAACAGATAGTTGGCCTCGGCCGGGATGCCGATGTTCGGGATGGTCCGGGTGAGCGTGGCGATCAGCATCGCCCCGACCAGCGTGCCGGTCAGCGAGAAGCGGCCGCCGGCCAGCGACGTACCTCCGATGACGACGGCGAGGATCGCGTCCAGCTCGATCCACAGCCCGAGGCTGTTGGCGTTCACCGAGTGGGTGTTGGCGGCGATGATCAGGCCGGCGGTCCCGGCACACAGTGCCGCGAAGACGTAGACGGTCCAGATGATCGTCCGTGACCGCACCCCTGCCAGCCGGCTCGCCTCCGGGTTGATCCCGACCGACTCGATGAGCAGGCCGAGCGCGGTGCGGCGTACGACGATCTGGGTGGCGGCGAAGACACCGAGCGCGATCAGAGCGGCGACGGGGAGGGTGAGCAGGTGGCCGGAGGCCAGCGCGGCGAAGGCGTCGTTGTTGACGGTGGTGATCTGGCCACCTGTCACCAGCATCGCGATCCCTCGGCCGGCGACCATCAGTACGAGCGTGGCGATGATCGGCTGGATGCCGACCACCGCGACCAGGAAGCCGTTCCACAGCCCCAGCGCGACGCAGACGGCGAGCGCCATCGTGATCGCGACGACGGCCGTGCCCGCGGCGCCGTCGGCGGGGCTCTTGACGATGTAGACGCAGGCGACGGCACCCGCGATGGCCGCCACCGCGCCCACCGAGAGGTCGATCCCGCGGGTCGCGATGACCAGCGTCATCCCGATCGCGACCAGCAGCACCGGGGCACCGTTGCGGACGATGTCGACCAGGCTGCCGAAGAGGTGACCGTCCTGGATGCGTACGTTGAAGAACGTCGGCGTCGCGATCAGGTTGACCACCAGCAGAGCACCGAGCGCGACCAGCGGCCAGAAGAGCCGATCGGCCACGGCTCGGGCGCCGAGGGCCTTGGCGGGTCCGACGATCTCAGGCATCTGCTCGCTCCTTCTCGGCGAGGCCGCCGGGTTCGCCGGTGATGATCTCGAGTACGTCGTTGACGTCGACACCACGGTTGGGTCTCTCGGCGATCTTGCGGCGGTCCTTGAGGACCACCAGCCGATGGCTCAGCCGGAGCACCTCCTCGAGCTCGGCGGAGATGAACACCACGCTCATCCCCTTCTCGGCCAGATCGGCGACGAGCTGCTGGATCTGGGTCTTGGCGCCGATGTCGATGCCGCGGGTGGGCTCGTCGAGCAGGAGTACGTCGGGCTCCGTGATCAGCCAGCGCGCCAGCAGGACCTTCTGCTGGTTGCCACCGGACAGACTCCGCATCGGCAGGCTCGGGTCGGCCGGTCGTACGTCGAGAGCGGTCATGAACTCCTTGACCAGCGTCGAACGGGTGGCCGTCGGGATCGGCCGCAGCCAGCCACGGCTCGCCTGCAGGCCGAGCAGCATGTTGTCGGCCACGGAGAGCTCCTCGAAGACGCCCTCGGCCTTGCGGTCCTCGCTGCAGAAGGCGAGCTTGCGGTCGATCGCGTGCCGGGGGCTGCGTAGCCTCCGGCGACTCGAGCCGCGAACGGTGAGGTCTCCGGTGTCCGGGGCGTCGGCGCCGAACAACAGCCGGGCCAGCTCCGTACGCCCCGAGCCGAGCAGGCCGGCGATGCCGACGACCTCCCCGGGAAAGAGGGTGAGGTCGGTGGCCTCCAGGCTCCCCTTCCGGCCCAGCCCGACCGCACTCAGCACCGGGAGGCGCTGCTCGGTCGCAGCCTCCTCGGACGCCTCGTGCACGGCATGGTCGAGGCGTTCGAGGACCTGGAGGTCGCGGCCGATCATCAGCTGCACCAGCTCCAGCTGGGTGGTCTCCGCGACCCGCCGCTCGCCCACCACGCGGCCGTTGCGCAGGACCGTCATCCGGTCGGAGATCTCGAAGACCTGGTCGAGGAAGTGGGAGACGAAGACGATCGCGGTGCCCTGGTCACGCAGCCGGCGCATCACCTCGAAGAGCCTGGCCACCTCGTCGGCGTCGAGGCTCGAGGTCGGCTCGTCGAAGATCAGCACCCGGGCCTCGGTGTCGACGGCACGTGCGATCGCGACGAGCTGCTGGACGGCGATCGGGTGGCTGCCGAGCTCCGAACCGGGGTCGATGTCGATGCCGAGGCCCTGCAGCGAGGCGGCGGCCCGGCGGTTCATCGCCCGGCGGTCGATCGCGCCGATCCCGTTGAGGCGGCGCGGCTCGCGGCCGAGGAGCATGTTCTCGGCCACGGTGAGGTTGGGCACCAGGTTGACCTCCTGGTAGACCGTGCTGATCCCGGCGTGCTGCGCCGCGGCCGGGGTGGCGAACCGGGTCTCGACGCCGGCGATCTCCACCCGTCCCGAGTCGATCGTGTAGACCCCGGTCAGGGCCTTGATCAGCGTCGACTTCCCGGCCCCGTTCTCCCCCATGAGCGCGTGCACCTCCCCCGGCAGGAGTCGCAGCGAGACGCCGTCGAGCGCTCGGACCGCTCCGAACGTGATGGAGACGTCGAGCATCTCCACCACCGGCCGTGGTGGCTTCGTTTCTGCCTGGCTCATGTCGTGCTTGCTCCTGGCGGGTCGGGGGCGGCGGAATGCTCACCGAGGTGACTCGGTGGGTGCGCGCTTCCCTCGCGGAGTTCCACGAGGGAAGCGACGCCTCACCGAGTGACCTCGGTCAACGGCGTCAGTACTTCCGGTCGGGCAGCGCCTCAGCGGCCTGCTCCGGCGTGAAGGTGGTCTCCTCGGTGACGATGCGGTCGGGGACCTCGTCGCCGGCGACGACCTTCTCGGCGACGTCCATCAGCTGCGGCCCCAGCAGCGGGCTGCACTCGACGATGAAGTTGATCTCGCCGGCGGCGAGCGCAGTCATGCCGTCCTTGACCGCGTCGACGGTGATGATCTTGATGTCGGTGCCGGGCTTCTTGCCGGCCGCCTTGATCGCCTCGATCGCGCCCAGGCCCATGTCGTCGTTGTGGGCGTAGACGACGTCGATCTTCGGGTTGGACTGCAAGAAGGCCTCCATGACCTGCTTGCCGCCGTCACGGGTGAAGTCACCGGTCTGGGACTCGGTGATCTTGATCGTGGAGTCCGAGGAGATGACGTCCTCGAACCCCTTCTTCCGGTCGATCGCGGGCGCCGATCCGGTGGTGCCCTGGAGCTCGACGACGTTGACCGCGCCATCCTTGTCGACGTCGGAGGCGTCGGCGTTGTCGACCAGCCACTGCCCCGCCTTCTCACCCTCCTCGACGAAGTCGGAGCCGATGAAGGTGACGTAGAGCGAGGTGTCCTCGGTGTCCACGGCCCGGTCGGTCAGCACGACGGGGATCTTGGCGCGCTTGGCCTCCTGGAGCACCGCGTCCCAGCCGGTCTCGACGACCGGGCTGAACGCGATGACATCCACCTTCTGCTGGATGTAGGACCGGATCGACTTGATCTGGTTCTCCTGCTTCTGCTGCGCGTCGGAGAACTTCAGGTCGATGCCGGCCTCCTCGGCCGAGTCCTGGATCGATGTGGTGTTCGCGGTGCGCCAGCCGCTCTCGGCTCCGACCTGGGCAAAGCCCATGGTGATCGAGCCGTCGTCGGCAGCTTCGCTGCCACCGCACGCGCTGAGCGACATCCCGCCGACGGCGAGCGTGCACAGGGCGATGAGGGTCTTCTTCACTGTCGTCCTCCAGTTTTTCACTGCGGCGGCCAGTGTGACCGTCGTCACGATGCGCCCTAGTGTGAGCGTTAACATTCACGCGGTCAAGCGGAATCGGAAGATCGGTCCGAATCGGCAGCAGGTCGTCCGGAACTCCCCATACTGTGTCGATATGACGCTCACCCTGACCCCGGAACAGCCGCGCCGGATCGCCGTCCGCGCCCAGCTCCTCGATGCGCGCCGGCCCGTCTCGCTGGTGGAGACCGTCGACCAGCTGACGCTGCTGCAGATCGACCCGACCAGGGCGATCGCGCCGAGCGCGGATCTGGTGGCGTGGTCGCGGTTGGGCGATGCGTACGATCATTCGGATCTGACCTTCGCCCTCGAGCAGGAGCGCTCGCTGGTGGAGTTCTCCAGCTTCATCGTGCCGATGGACGAGATCGAGACGGTTCTCGCCCTGTCGCCGGGCCGGATCCACCCCACGGCTCTCGAGTGGGTGGAGGCCAACAAGAGATTCCGTACGCAAATCCTGGATCGCCTGCGAGCCGACGGTCCGCTCGTGGCCGGCGAGATCGAGGACACCTCCGAGGTGCCGTGGGCCTCGACCGGGTGGACCAACGACAAGAACGTGCTGCGGATGATCGAGCTGCTCAACCGGATGGGCGACGTCGCCATCGCCGGCCGCCGCGGCAAGCTGCGGACCTGGGACATCGCCGAGCGCGTCTACCCGTCCGACCTGCGCCTTCCTTCCCCGGAAGAGGCGCTCAGGGTGGAGACGGTGCGCAGGTTGGGCTCGCTCGGGATCGCCCGTCCCGGGCGGAAGGACTCCTCCGGAGGCGAGGTGCTCGGCGCCGGTGACGCGGGCGTCCTCTGCACCGTGGCCGGCGTCGACGGCGAGTGGCGGGTCGACCCCGAGGCACTGGCCGCCCTCGAGGACGGGTTCTCCCCAAGGGCCGCCCTGCTCTCCCCCTTCGACCGCCTCGTCTACGACCGCGACCGGGCGCTGGACCTGTTCGGGTTCGAGTACGTCCTGGAGATGTACAAGCCGGCCGCCAAGCGGCGCTGGGGCTACTTCGCCCTCCCGATCCTGTACGGCGAGCGGCTCGTCGGGAAGCTCGACGCGAAGGTGGACCACAAGAAGGCGCAGATGAACGTCTTCGCCGTCCACGAGGACATCGGGTGGACCGGGGAGATCGGGGACGCGGTGGAGGCCGAGATCGAGGCGCTGGCCGGGTGGCTGGGCGTCGAGATCACCCACCCGTGACAGTGACCCGAAAACAGGGCAAACCGACGCGAATTGCCCTTCTCCACCTCCTTCGAGGCGCTTACTGTGAGCGAACGGGGTCGGAAATCGATCAAAGGAGACGATCCGAATGGCAACGCTCAACCCCTACATCAGCTTCAAGTCCGAGGCCGCTGAGGCGCTCGAGTTCTACCGGTCGGTGCTCGGCGGCACCGTCGAGACGATGACCTTCGGCTCCATGGGTGACGCGATGGGTCCGGTGGACCCGGAGGCGAAGGACCTGATCATGCACGGCTCGCTCACCCTCGACGACGGCCTCGTCCTGATGGCCGCCGACACGCCTCCAGGGATGGACCACGTCGCTCCGACCGCCGGCGTCACCGTCGCGGTGACCAGCGCCGACCCCGCCGACCAGCCCCGCTTCGCCGACTACTACGCCAAGCTCTCCGAGGGCGGCACGCCCGCGATGCCGTTCGCGCAGGCTCCATGGGGTGACTACTTCGGCCAGTTCGACGACAAGTTCGGCGTGAGCTGGATGTTCGACGTCGCCGGCCCGGACTCGGCACAGGCCTAGACGAAGGTCCGCCCAAAGATCCGTCTTTCGTAGGAGGCGTCGATCAGCGAGCCGTTTTACTGTCGGTACATGCTGATCGCAGAAGACCTGCTGCTGCTCGTGCTCGACGACGAGAAGGGCACGCTCGCCTCGTCCTGGGTCCAGCAGGCGCTGGGCGGAGCGATCCTGACCGAGCTCGTCATGACGGGCTCGGTCCAGATCGCCCCCAGGTCCGGGCTCAACCCGGCCAAGGCCATGGCGCTGCCGGGCAGGCGGCCGGACGAGCCGATCCTGGCCGCTGCGTACGACGTGCTGGCGGCCAAGCCCCTGGCGGCCAAGAACGCCGTCACCAACCTCGGCAAGGGCCTGCACGAGGCCCTCGCCGCGCGGCTCTGCGACCGCAACATCCTCAAGCGCCGCGACGAGAGGATCCTCGGCCTCTTCCCGCGCACCACCTGGCCGGCGGCGGACTCGACCCACGAGAACGCCGTACGCGGCCACCTGGTCGCCGTGCTGGTCCAGGGTGCCGCGCCGGACGCACGGACGGGACCGCTCATCGCCCTCCTCTCCTCCATCGACCTCGCCCACAAGGTGGTCGACACGAGGGCCGTCGGCGCCGGGGCGGTCAAGAAGCGGGCGAAGGAGATCGCCCGGGGCGACTGGGCCGCCAAGGGCGTCAAGGACGCGATGGACGAGGTCACCGCGGTCATGACCGCGGTGATGGTCGCCACCACAGCCGCCACGACCACCGCGGCCATCTGACCCGACACAACCCGAGGATCGCAGTCACCGGGTGACTGCGATCCTCGGGTCTGCGTCTGCGGTCAGCCGAAGAAGACCCGCAGGTCGGCGGCGATGACGTCGGGGCGCTCCAGGGCGGCGTAGTGACCACCCTCGGGAAACTCCGACCAGTGCTGGATGTTGGCGTTGTCCCGCTCTGCCAGCGACCTGATCGTCTGGAAGTCGTCCTTGAAGACCGCCACGCCGATCCGGCCCTGGGAGACCTCCGGCTCACGCTCGGCGCGCCCCTCCTCGAAGTGGTAGCGCGCGGCCGAGGCATAGGAGTTGGTGAGCCAGTAGTAGGTCGCCTGCTCGATGACCTGCTCGGGGGTGACCAGCGACGTGCCGTTGCCGAAGGACTCGAAGAGCTCGCTGTAGGCCAGCGTCCCGACCGGCGAGTCGGCCAGCGCCGCACCGATCGTCTGCGGGCGGGAGCCGTTCATCGTGTTATAGCCACCGACGGACTGGAACCACTGCAGGTGCTCCAGCGCGGCGTACTCCTTCGGCCCGAAACCCTCGAACTCGCTCGGGTCGCCGGAGGGGAACGAGAAGAGCTGCAGGACGTGGGCGCCGAGGAACCCCTCGGGGTCGAGCAGGGCCAGCTCGCGACCGACCATCGCGCCGCCGTCGCTGCCGTGAACCCCGTAGGACTCGTAGCCCAGCCGCCGCATCAGGACGTCGTACGCCTCGGCGACCCGCCGCATCGTCCAGCCGGTGTCGAGGAGCGGGGCCGAGAGCCCGAAGCCCGGCATCTCCGGGATCACCAGGTGGAAGTCCGCGGAGAGGTCCTCGACCATCTCGAGGAACTCCAGGAACGAGCTCGGGTAGGAGTGGGCGAGCAGGAGCGCCTTGGCGTCGGCCCGCGACGAACGTACGTGGATGAAGTGGATGCTCTGGCCGTCGATCTCGGTCAGGTAGTTGGGCAGGGCGTTGATCCGCGCCTCGACCGCCCGCCAGTCGAACGCCTTCCAGCGCTCGACCATGTCGGTGAGGTAGGACGTCGGGGTGCCGTACGTCCAGGAGTCCCCGGGCACCGCGGGTGCGAACCGGGTGTTGTCCAGACGGGCGCGGAGGTCGTCGAGGTCCGCCTGCGGGAACTCGACGGTGACGGTGCTGATCTCGGTGTTGATTCCCTTGTTGACCTGCGTGTTCATGACATCTCCTTGGTTGTTTTCGACCTTGTGAGACCAGGTTATGAACGGTTCCGGCAAGCCTGATTCCGGAATTTCGCTGGCCGACGAAGTTGTTTTGGCGCAGTCTGAGCCCGTGCTGGAAACCTCCGCGCGACTCCTGGCGCTGCTCGGCCTCCTGCAGTCCTCGGCCGGCTGGACAGGAGCCGATCTGGCCGCTCGGCTCGACGTGTCCGAGCGCACCGTGCGCAACGACATGACCAAGCTCCGCGAGCTCGGCTATCCGGTCGAGTCGGTGCGCGGCCCTGGTGGGCGCTACCGGCTCGGCGCCGGCGGCAACCTCCCGCCGCTGCTCCTCGATGACGAGGAGGCCGTCGCCGTGGCCGTGGGGCTGCGCGCCGCGACCGGGATCGCCGGTGTGGCCGAGACCAGCGCCCGTGCCCTCACCAAGCTCGACCAGGTGCTCCCCGACCATCTGCGTCGCAAGCTCGCCGCGGTGGTCGATGCGATGGAGACCGGCCCCGTCAACACCGACAGCAACGTCCCCGACCCGGATGTCGACGCCGGCACCCTGCAGGCGCTGGCGACCGCGATCCGCGACGGCTCCGGCGTACGCGCCGACTACCGCGGCGACCCCATCGAGGTCGAGCCCTACCGCCTGGTCTCCTGGCAGCGCCGCTGGTATCTCGTCGCCCGCGACCCGCGCGAGGACTCCTGGCAGCCGCTGCGTGTCGACTGGCTGCGCCTCAAGGTCCCCGGCGGCCGCCCCTTCCGTCCGGTCGATCCGGGCTTCGATCTCACCGAGTTCCTGGTCCGTGAGGTCGCCCGCACCGGCTGGTCCGTCCATGCCCGCCTGATGATCGCCGCCCCCGCCGACGAGGTCATCGCCCGGATCAATCCCACCGTCGGCACCGTCGAGCCGATCGCCCCCGACCGCAGCGTCCTGGTCACCGGCGGCGACAGCCTCGAGGTCGTCGCCGTCTGGATCGGCATGCTCGGCCTCGACTTCACCGTGGAGTCCCCGTCGGAGCTCCGCGACCACCTCGACGTCCTCGCGAAGCGCTACGCCGCGGCCATCACCGCACCGTAATGACGACGTCATGCTGATCGCGGAGGACCTCGTGCTGCTGACGCTCGATGGGGTCAGCGGGAGACCCGACAGCGGCCTCAGCCCTCGAATGCTCGATCTCCTGGCCGGCGGCGGCCTGGTGTCCGAGCTCGCACTCTCCGGCGCGGTCCAACTGCACCCCGACCCCGTCACTCACAGGCTGGAGGTGCATCCGACCGGGGTCCGGATACCTCAGGATCCTCTCCTCCAGCGCAGCCTGATGCTCGCCGGCGGTCATCCGCGCCCCGCGCCCCTGATCAGAAGCTGCGGAATCGACATGCACGGCCAGCTCGTCAACCGCCTCGCCGACCAGGGCTTGCTGCGCCGGGAGCGGGAGAGGCGCTTCATCATCACCCGGACCTCATGGCCCGCCGCCGAGTTCAGTTACAGACAGGACGTACGCCGCCACCTCGCCGCCGCCCTGTTCAACGGCGTCGCCCCGACCCGGCGGACGGCCACGTTGATCGCCCACCTCGCCGCCGTCGGCCAGATCCACCGGCTCTTCGACTCCCCCGTCGCGTTCCCGACAGACATGACGCACCGCGTGGATCACGTCACTCGGGGCGACTGGGTCGCCAGCACCGTACGCGGCATGTTTCGGCCATCTCGCGCACGAGGCAGCTGGTACGGGGGCGGCGACGGTGGAGGCTTCTTCGGTGGTGACGGCGGAGGTGGCGGAGACGGCGGGGGCGGTTGACGCCCGAACCTGGCCAGGTAGTGCCAGACCCGCTTCACCGGCGTGCGGCCGGTCGGGGTGGAACTGCAGCGTGACGCTCATCCTCGCGCCGCGACCGCGCTCACGAAGGAGCGGATCAGCGGGTGGACGGGGGCACCGGCGAGGGCGCCGATGTGGGGCTGGAACATGCTGGTGACGTAGAACGGGTGGTCCGGGAACTCCAGGACCTCCGCGCCGGCGTCGTCCGCGGTGGCGCCGACGACGACACCGATCTTCTCCAGCGCAGCCACGGCTTCGGCGCTCGGCGCGTAGTTGCAGAAGTGCATGCCGACGAACGGCTCCGGCTGCCAGTCCGCGAAGCGGGTGCCGGGGATGGGAGTGACCAGCCGCTCCTCGCCGTAGAGCGAACATGCCAGCGCCATGACCGCGTTGTCCTCGCCCTCACCGTCGGACTCGGCGTGGGTCGCGGCGGAGCCGATCACGTTGCGGGTCCACTCCAGCACCGCGTACTGCATCCCGCCGCACACCCCGAGGAACGGGATCCCCCGCTCCCGCACGACCGTGAGCGCCGCGATCACCGCAGCGTCATCGGCATAGGGAGAGCCGGGAACCAGCCAGACCCCGTCGTACGCCCCGACGTGGAACCCGGAGTCGGTCGGCACCCACTCCGTCTCGGCCCCGAGCTCGGCCAGCTGCGGCCGAAGGGCGTTGAGCTCCTGATGGCTGCGGTGTCCTCGGTCGTCGCCGAGCAAAGCGATCATGCACCGGATCTTCTCAACCAGGTGGATCCCGATCCATCGATTTCAGCCGTGGTCGGACTAAGTCGGACTAAGCTAGACTGGCATCATGACGACGCAGGTCAACATTCACGAGGCGAAGACGCATCTGTCTCGCTTGGTCGACCAGGCCGAGCACGGCGAGACAGTGATCATCGCGCGCGCTGGGAAGCCCGTCGTCCAGATCACTGCCCTTCCACAATCCACGGTCCGACTCGGTGGCCTCCGCGGCATGTTCTCGCTCCCGAGCGATGACGAGTGGGAAGAGATGGACGAGGAGATCAGGGGCATGTTCGACCCGGAGCTCGAGATCCAGGCGAGTCGCGACTGATGTTGCTCGACACCAACGTCCTGATTCGGATGACGGCGTTCCCCGACACGTTGGGACCCGTGGCCTGGGACCTCATCGAAGGGGGTCCGGTCTACGCGTCACCGATCTCCCATCTCGAGATCACGATGAAGCGGATGCTCGGCAAGCTCGATGCGCCGGAAGATCTCGTCCGACTCTTCGGCGATCAGGGCATCACCCGGCTTCCGTTCACGGAGCGGCACGCGGCACGCGTGGCCAAGTTCGAGGCGTTGAACAAGCACGACCCCTTCGACCGGATCCTGGTTGCTCAGGCCTCAGCGGAGGGCCTCGAGTTCATGACGTCCGACCGCATCCTGCTCGGGCTCGGCCACGACTGGATCCTGGACGCACGGAAGTAGGTCGAAGTTGGCCATGACCCGGGGTACGCGGAAATAGAACGATTAGGGAAAACCGGCTGTTTAACCGCCCGGAGGGAGGCACGGAGGTGGTAACGGTGTAACGCGTATGGGAGAAACGGGGGGGGGTTGG
>NZ_JBHWLY010000113.1:0-12211 GCF_042730435.1 Nocardioides sp. NPDC059952
CTTCGTCTTACCCGACTTTAGCGGAGTGTTTCTCGCTTTCGCAATTCGGCGCGTTCCGCGCTTTCCCGCTGAAAGTTTGAAGCCTTATCCGCCTCCGTCCTGGAGGACTTTATCGGATCTCGTTTTGTTGTCCAACTCGGCGAATTCTCGCTCTTATCGGATAAACACGACATCCACGCCACACAGCACAAGACGGTCAAACTGCGGTTCGTCACGGTCGTGATGCCTGATCCGAAGACCTGACAGAGAGACTCTGAACCGAGCTGAAGCTCGAGAATGTTGGCGGCCGACTCAGGGGCCGGAAACCCGCTCGAAGACTCGAACTTGCTTCCCGCCGCACCCCGGCGACCAGATGAACATTACGCCTCAGTGACGCCCTTGCCAAATCGAGGAACGCCCCAGCGAAGGCGGTCACCTTCACTGGGGCGTTCTTGCAGGTCAGAGCCTACTTGAGGCGTACGCCGGCGAACTTCTTCTTGCCCCGACGCAGGACTACCCAGCCGTCCCCGAGCAACTCTTTTTCGCCGAGCGCCCCCTCAGCGTCCTCGACACGGACGTTGTTGACGTACGCCCCGCCCTCGGAGATCGTCCGGCGGGCCTCCCCCTTGGAAGAGACGAGACCGGCGGCGATGAAGAGGTCGACGTAGGTCGGCAGCTCTTCACCACGCTCCAGCTCGACGGCACCGGCTTCCGTGATCGCGGCGGCCAGCGTCGTACTGCTCAGGGTGGCCAGGTCGCCGCCGCCGAAGAGCGCGGCTGCGGCCTGCTTGGCCTGCTCGGTCTCCCCCGCCCCGTGGACCAAGGTCGTCATGTGATCGGCGAGCGCCTTCTGGGCCGCTCGAAGGAACGGCTTCTCCGCGTGCTGCTCCTCCAGGGTCTCGATCTCCTCGTGGGACAGGAAGGTGAAGACACGGAGCATCTCCCCCACCTTGGCGTCCTCGACGTTGAGCCAGAACTGGTGGAAGGCGTAGGGCGACATCATCGTCGGGTCGAGCCAGAGGGCGCCGCCCTCGGTCTTGCCGTACTTGGTGCCGTCGGCCTTGGTGATCAGCGGAGTCGTGAAGGCGTGGACGGTCTCGCCGGTGACCCGGCGGACCAGCTCGACACCGCCGGTGATGTTCCCCCACTGGTCCGAGCCACCGAACTGAAGACTCACTCCGTGCGTACGGAAGAGGTTCAGGTAGTCCATGGACTGCAGGAGGATGTAGGAGAACTCGGTGTAGGAGATGCCGTCCTCGAGACGCTTCTTCACCGTGTCACGGGCGAGCATCCGGTTGACCGGGAAGTGCTTGCCGATGTCGCGGAGGAAGTCGATCACCGACAACGACGCCGTCCAGTCGGCGTTGTTGACCATCGTCGCGGCGGTCTCGCCCTCGAAGGAGACGAACCGCTCGATCTGGCTACGCACCTTCCCGACCCATTCCTTGACGGTCTCCGGCGAGTTGAGCGTGCGCTCACCCGAGTCGCGCGGGTCGCCGATCATGCCGGTGGCACCGCCGACCAGTACGTAGGGCGTGTGGCCCGTCCGCTGCAGGCGCATCGCCATGGTGATCTGGAGAAGGTTGCCCATGTGCAGGCTCGGCGCGGTGGGGTCGAACCCGATATAGAACTTCACACTCCCGCCGGCGAGCGCTTCTCGGAGCGCGTCGCGGTCCGTCGAGTCGGCGATGAGGCCTCGCCACTCGAGGTCGTCGAGGAGTGTGGGATCGATGGACACGTGGTGCCTTTCTCAGGTCGTTCTCAGATGGTGTTTCCGGGGCCCGGAACGGGTTGTCCCGGAAGCAAGGGTAGTAGGCGATACCCCCTAGAGTTGACCACTGGCGAACGCGTTCAAGATTTGAGGGGACCTGGGTGATCGCAGGGAGGTACCGGCTCGAGAGGGAGCTCGGCCGGGGAGCGATGGGAGCCGTCTGGCTCGCCACCGACGACATTTTGGGGCGTTCGGTCGCGCTCAAACAGCTGATCGCACTCGACGGCGTATCGGATGCCGCGGTCGAGCGCGAGGCACAGCTCGCCGCACGACTGGTCCACCCGAACGTCGTCGCCGTCTTCGACCTGGTGCGCGATGACGACAAGCCGTGGCTGGTGATGGAGTACGTCGAGGGGAAGACCCTTGCTCACATGGTGCGCGACGACGGCCCGCTGCCGATCGAGGACGCCGCGAGGCTGATCGGTCAGATCGCCTCCGCCCTGCGCTCGGCCCATGCCGCCGGCATCGTCCACCGGGACGTGAAGCCCGCCAACATCGTGGTCGGCCGCGCCGACCGCGCGAAGCTGACCGACTTCGGGATCGCGCGTGGCGTCGACTCCCAGACCACCCAGACCGGTCAGGTCACCGGCTCCCCCGCGTACCTGGCTCCGGAGATCGCCACCGGCGGGCGGGCCACGCCGGCCAGCGACATGTGGTCGCTGGGGGCCACGCTGTTCCAGGCGCTGACGGGCGAGCCTCCCTACGGGATCGGCGACAATGCTCTGGCGACGCTGTATCGGGTGGTGCACGAGGACCCGCCGCGTACGCCGCTGGCAGGTCGGCTCGCGCCGCTGCTGGAGCACACGATGGCGTACGACCCCGCCGAGCGATGGTCGGCCGAGGACGTCGTCGACTTCCTGGCCGGGCGGTTGGCGGCCGAGAAGCTGGAGCCGGTGGCGCTGCGTACGCAGACCCTTGCCGCGGTCGCGGCACCGACTCCGGCCCCGGCCGCGCCTTCGGGACTGGCACAGTCGACCAGCACCCCGGCGCGGCGCCGCTGGTGGCCGATCGCGCTGGTCGTCGCTGCGGCGTTGGTGCTGGTGGTCGGTGGAGCACTGTGGGCCAATCGCGGCGAGGAGCCGAGTGCGAAGCCGAAGCCGGTCGCGTCCGGATCGCCGCTCTCGGAGGCTACCGACGAAGCCACGGACGAAGCGGACGAGGAGTCGGAGGAGGCATCGGAGAAGCCGCCACCCAGCGAGACGGCCAGCGAGTCCCCGAGCCAGAGCCCCTCGGCGACCGAGACCTCCGGCGCGACCGCCGAGGGGATCGACGCCTTCATCCGCAGCTACCTCGCCACCGCGCCCGCGAACCCCGACGCCGCCTTCAGCTCGATGCTGACCCCTGCCTTCCAGTCCAGCAGCGGCGGGATCGAGGGCTACCGCGATTGGTGGACCACCGTCGCGAGCACCAGCGTCGTCTCGGTCTCCCCCAGCGTCGACCCGCTCAAGGTCACCTACACCTACAACTACGCGATGAAGGACGGCCGCAAGGACGGCGGCACGGTGACGTTGGGTCTCGTCTACGCCGACGGGAAATACCTCATCAACAGCGAGGGTTGAGCGCCGAGCTCCTCAGAGGAGCTTGCCCAGCGGGCCCAGGTCGATGTTGAGGTCCTCCGGAGCGAGCCCGAAATGGTCGCGCAGCTCTGTCATCTTCTCGTCCAGCAGCATCAGGGTCTGCCCCAGCCGCTCGATGTCCTCCTCGCTCAGGCCTCCCGCATCCATGCGGCGGATCGCCTGGCGCTCCATCAGCTGCCGGAGCAGCTCCACCAGGGTGAGCACGAGCTGTACGAGCCCCTTCTCGACGGATTCCGGATCCGCATCGATCCGTCTGCTCAAGGCGGAGGGCAGGTCGGTCTCCCCGTCCAGGTCCAGGGGCCATGGATCTGTCTTGTCGGGCCGCGTCATGTGCTGACCTCCTGGCAGAAGCTGAACGGGGGCCACGGGCCGGTGACCATCACCTCGTGCCGGCTCGTGGCCCAGTCTCGAACGGCTTCCCGGGCATCCTCCACGCGCTCGTCGGGGAGCAGGACCGACAGCCGCGCCTCCTGCGGACGGACCGACGGCAGCGTCGTGAGCTCCGAGGCGTAGGGAGCGAGCAACGTCCTCAGCTCCGCGGTCTCGGCGTCATGCTGCTTCAGCTCCGCCGCGCGCCGGCGGAGATAGTCCGAACCCGTCTGCTCGTCCTTGACACGTTCGGAGACACGATCGGGGACACGATCGGGCAGCGGAAGATGGACGATGCACTCGCTGTGCCCTGTGACAGCGGCGATCCGGTCGGTCCACTCGCTCTCGCGCTCCGCGACCAGCTGGTCCAGCTCATCGGTGTCGCTCACGACCGCCCCGAAGCGCATCGGCAGCACGGGGACGTACGACCACAGCTGGTGGAGGACTCGTCCGAACCCGAGGAGCTCGCGCGTCGACCGCTCGGGCGGCTCCGCTCGTGGTTGGACGAAGACAGTCAACCCGCGGGAACGGTGTGCTTGCAGCGGGGGGTCGACCATCTCGCCGGTGCTGCCGGCAGCCGCGGTCGCCACCGCGTAGAGGAGCATCATGGCTGTCTCCCGGACCCGGGTAGCGAGACCCTGTGGGCCGGGGCGAGAACCAGGCGCAGGCCGAGGTAGACGAGGTCGACTCCGGCGAGCGAGAGGACGATGTCGCCGCCCACCACGACACCGCCGTCGATCAGACGGTCGACGAGGTCGACGAGCGAGGTCTCGTCGAGTGCGGGAGAACGCTCGAGCGTCATGGCACCGCCCCGCTCAGGTCCTCGTCGTGCGGCTCTTCCGCAACGACGAAGCTGTAAGGCGGCCACGGCCCGGTCACCTCGATACGCATGGCGGCGGTGGCGACCAGATGGTGGTGGAGCTCTTCGGCGACGCCTAGGAATCGCTGCTCCTCGTCCCGCGCCACGAGGTAGGCGCTGTTGAGCAGCATCGGCTCGTCCCGGCCGGTGACGGCAGCGTCGAGCGGGGCGCGCACGACGCTCGCGGCCGAGCCGCGAGCCAGCGCCTGGTCGGTCTGCGTGAGGGCGACCTCGCGCCGTCCGCGTTCGGTGCTGCGGGCGTCCTGTTGCGACCGGCGCCGTTCGAGGTATTCACGGCCGCTGCGCGGGGTGGTCGCCTCGGTCGGGCGTGGAGACGAGGTCGGGAAGATCTGGACGGACCACTCGACGCGTCCGGCCAGGAACCGCCACGCACGTTCGAGGACCTGGCGACTCGAGTCCAACGCCGCGACCAGAGCCTCATCGCTCGGGTAGATGCCGGGCAGCTGCAGCGGCAGTACGTCACCGTGCTCGACCAGATGCTGGAGCACGTCGTGATGAGCAGCGGCGACGGGCGTGACCCACCGGGTGTCCTCCCCGTGCTCCGCCCACGCTGCCTCGCCGAAGGATGCGGCCGCCAGATCGCTGACGACCACCTCGAGGTGGTGGAACGGGATGGTGCGAATGTCCGCGTTCATGATCCCGCGCTCAGGCATGGGCCGCGGCTCGTCACCCTGGACGAGTCCGTACGCATGGACGACTGCGGCCGGGTCAGCGCCGCTCACGACTCTTCTCACCTTCCACGATCTGGCTCTCGCCGCCGATGCTGCGCTCGAGCGCCTCGAGCCGCTGACGGAGGTCGAGCTCCTCGTCCTGCTTCTGCTGGTCCTCGAGGTTGCTGACGAACGGGTCGCCCTCCCACCAGTTGATACCCATCTCGCGGGCCTTGTCGACGGAGGCCACCATGAGTCGCACCTTGATGGTGAGCAGCTCGATGTCGAGCAGCCGGACCTGGATGTCACCGACGATGACGATGCCCTTGTCGAGAACACGCTCGAGCACGTCGGCGAGGCTCTCGGATGAGGACTGGGGCCGGTTGCTCACGAACATCGGCGAACGCTGGGTCTCGGTCATCGCTCCTCCACCTGGGCTCGGACGTAGCGGTGGACACGGCGATAGCCCGTGATCTCCCCGCCCGTGTCGACGGTCACCTCGTAGGAGGCAAGGACATCGGTCGTCTCCGGAACTCGTTCCAACTCGAGGATGTCAGCGTGGACGACCCAGCCGTCGTCGTCGCGACGGACTGCCGTGACGCCCTCTGCGGGACATCCCACGAGTGCCTCGAGCTCTTCGAGCACATGCTCGGCGATCGAGGACAGGGTGGGTTTGCTGGGCTCACTCATGCCAGCCTCCGGCCATCAGGCGCTGTACGAGAGCCTCCTCGAGATCGGCAGCCTCCTCCTCGGTCAACAGGCCGGCCTCCCGCCGGGCGTCGACGTCCTCGAGCGCCGCTTGGATCGTGGCCGGGTCGAAGTACTGGCTCTCGGCCTCGTCGCGGATCTGCTCAGCCACCCACACCACACCGCGCACGGGAGCGATGGGCAGGGTCAGCAGCTGCGTGATCAAGCCCATGAGAGCTCTTCCGACGAGGCAGCGTCGAGAAACGCGTACGGCGGCTGCGGGCCGACGTAGCGAAGCGACGCCAGCGGTGCCAGATCCTCGCGCAGCGTGGTGACCATGGCGTCGAGCTCGCTCTGCCGGTCTCGCTCGACCAGCAAGAACACCTCGGCGGCCTGCAGAGCTCCGCGGAGCTCGCCGAGGGAGACGGCGCGGGCGGTCGGGGCGACCTGGTCGACGACGCCGTCGCCGACCTCGGCCCGCAGCGCTTCGAGCGCGGCCGCGATGGCCTCGCCAAGACGTACCTCCGCCGAGTGCCGGTCCTGCGGGGCGGCTCGACGTACGTGGTCGCGCAGCGCGACGAGATCGGGGTCTCGCCGCAGCACCTCCTTGAGCGCTTCCTGCTCGATCAGGTCAACCGCGACGGTGAGCTGCAGCAGGCCCTCGAACCGTTCCAGGAGCGGGCGGATCTCGTCACCGCGGCTTTCGATCAGCTCGTGGCGCACGGTGTCGTCGTCCGGCATCTCGATGCCGAACTGCATGGGCAGCACCGTCCCGAGCGCAGCCATCGCCTCGAGCGTGTGCGCATGCGCCATCAGGTCCTCGCGCAGCACGCGCGAGTCGGCGTCCACATCGCTGACAAGGACCCGAAGGCCGTCGCCGTCGACGTGGCGCAGCGGACGTTTGGATCGTCCCTCTCGGTCCACGGGGACCGTGACCGAGGTGTCCGTGACTCCGTAGACGTGGACAGGCACGATCAGTCCTCCTTGTCCTTGGTCTGTCTGGACGTGCTCTTCCGAGTGCGCCGAGCAGGCTGCTTGCGACCCTGACCTTCGTGCTCGTCGTCGTTCTCGTCGTCGTTCTTGTCGTCGTCCTCATCGTCTCCGCCGAGAATGCTCCCGAGCTTCTCCTTGGCTCCTTCGATCGCTCCGGATGTCTTCCCCTTGGCTCCGGACTCGGTCACCCCCTCGATCAGCTCCGGGATGCCGTGCGTCTGGGTGTCGGTGAGGTCCAGCCGATTCACCGCCTCGGCGAAGCGTAAGTAGGTGTCGACGCTGGCGATCACGATGCGCGCGTCGATCGTCAGCAGCTCGATGCCGACGAGCGAGACGCGCACATAGATGTCGATCACCAGACCCTTGTCGAGGATCGTGTCGATGACGTCGGCGAGGCTGCTCGGAGCCGGGCGGTCGAGGTAACGGTTCTGCTGGGTGATGGTCATGACTCAGTCGCTTTCTGCCGGGGTGCCGGCGGGCACGGGTTGCTCGGCCCGCTTCAGTACGTGCTTGCGGATGTAGGCCCGGTTGGCGCCGAGCGACCTCGCCAGGCCGGATTTCCCGCACCCGACGAAGTAGCCGATGCACCAGTCGAGCTGCTGCAAGGCGTCCTCGGTGGCGGTCCGATAGCGATCGACCTCCTCCATGAGCTCCTCGACGTCGCGCTCGAGCTCCTGGACACGGCGTTCGTCGTCGGTCATGGTCAGGATGCCTTCGTGGAGGAGCCGGAGGACGTACGCCTGCTCGTGCTCTGCTTGCTGGCGCTCTGCTTGCTCGGGCTCCGCTTGCTCGCACTCCGCTTGCTCGCGCTCTGCTTCGTCGGGCGCTGCGTGCTCGTGGTCTTCTTGGCCGCCGGCTTCTTGGCAGCGGTCGTCTTCGCAGCGGTCTTCTTGGCTGCCGGCTTCTTGGCCGCGGTCTTCTTGGCGGTCGTCCTCTTCGCCTGCGGCTTGTCACCGGACGACCCGTTCCCGGAAGACCTGTTGTTGGAAGAGCTCCGGGAGCTGCTCGCCGTACGGGCCTGCGACCTCCCGCTCCGCTTCTGACTCTTCTCCGAGCCCTCGCCGGAACCGTCGTCCACGACCTCCTTGTCGTGGATCTCGCCCGTCCACCCCTCGATCTCGTCGCGGTGGAGAAGCGTGTGGTTGGCCACGTGACGCCGGAAATGCTTCATCTCCAGGCGAACTCGACGCCCCTGGGCTCGCCAGAGGTTCCCGGTGTGCTCGAAGAGGCCCTTCGGGTGGTACTCGAGCGAGACGAGGATCCGGGTCAGGTTCGGCGCGAGCTCGTGGAAGGTGACGGCGCCGTCGACGCGTCCCTTCTCGCTCTCGCTCTTCCACACGATGTGCTCGTTCGGCACCTGGTCGAGGATGGTCGCCTTCCACGTGCGGTGGGACCAGAACACCTGGGCCTGCCACGTCAAGACCTGTTCGTCCTCCTGCGTGACGTTCTCGACCTTCTTCATGAACGACGGGAATTCCTCGAACTGGGTCCACTGCTCGTAGGCGACGTCCCTGCTGACGGGTACGTCGACCGTCTCGACGATGTTGGTCACCTTGAGCTTCTTGCCGGTGGGCTGCTCGCTCTTGTTGAGACCGCCCGAGACCTTGTCAACGGTGTCCTTGACCTGAGTCGCCGTGTCCTTGACCTGGGCGGCGGTGTTCTTCACCTTGCCGACCGGAGCCGTGACCTTGTCGACGGCCGCCTTCGCCCCCGCCTTCACGGTCGAGGCACCCTTGGATGCCTTCGCCCCGTTCATCGAAGGGATGCCGTCGGCGAAGCCGGTCAGTCGGTCCGTGAGCCCCTCGACGCCGCTTCCCAGCTTGCTCAGGCTCCGCTTCCCGAAGGCGCGGCTGAACCCCACGACCTCCTTGCGCAGCCGATCAACGGGTAGCTGCGACAGCAGGCCCGAGTCCTCCGGTTCGGCAGCCGCTTTCTTGCGAGTCTGTTCCGTCATGACTCAGGCACCTCCTGTCGGCGCACCTGCGCGCTGACGACGGGCACTCCGCGCACGCCGGCGCGGCTTTTCCTCTTCGTCGTCCTCGTCCTGCTGGTCCGCCTCGTCCTCGGGCTCGTCCTCGGGCTCGTCTTCGGGCTCTTCCTCGTACTCGTCCTCGGGCTCTTCCTCCGCTTCTTCGTCGTACTCGTCCTCGGGCTCGTCCTCAGGCTCTTCCTCGTACTCGTCCTCAGGCTCCTCACCCTCGGCTTCGTCGTCGGCTTCGTCTTCGGCTTCGTACTCGTCCTCGGGCTCCTCGTCCTCCGGAACCTCGTCGGTGTCCTCGTCGGTGTCCGTGTCGGTGTCCTGGTCGGCGTCCTCATCGGATGACGACGCGCCCCAGAGCGTGCTCCGCTCGTGCAACCGATCGCTGAGCTTGTCGATCTGGCTCGCGGCCGCGGCGACCGCGGCCGCCTTACCAGCCGTGACGAGCTTTCCGCTGACCTGCTGTCCGAGCTTCTGTACGTCCGACGAGCCGCCAAGGCTCTGCGTACCGATCTTCAGCAGCTCGAGGCTGCGGTCGCGAACGGCGCTGTTGCTGAGCGCCGACCCGACGATCACGGCGAGTCGAAGCTTCTTGAACCGCCCGAGCACGTACCCCGCCGCGACGGCGGTTCCCACTCGTGTGGTGACAGACATGTTGGTGCTCCCTCCTCGGGCGGCCCTCCAACCACCCGCGTACCCCGGGAGGTACCCGTAGAGCCACGTGACATACCTCACATGCCTGAATTCGTGCCACCCGCAGGCGCAGAGCGCTGGTTGACCTCCGGACATTGACGTCTGGCTGGTGGCGGGCGACACCGTTCTCGAGGCAGCGTTGAAGGTCGGGCGCAAGGACGAATGCCTAGAGCCGCACGATCAACATTCTTCGCCTGTGCCGGCGTGGCAGCAGGTCATCGACGCGTCACCGATCAGGTGATGCCCCGAGGACGGAAGCCACGGCCGAGCGGCTCATCGTCACGAGTTCTGAGATCACAGCGTTCGCATTCCGTCCAAGGCAATGCTGAACGCACGCTCGCGCTGGTCGGGGCTGAGGTACTCGACCGCAGCCACACCACTGATCACGCGAAGCACGGTGTCGATGTCGACATCCTGTCGGACCGATCCGTTCTTCTGCGCACGCTGAAGGAGCGGCTCCCCTGCCGCATACATCGCGTTGCGACATGCTCTGAACATGTCGGAATCGCGGTTCAAAGCCTCGGCGATCGCTCGCTTGGTCGCGACGTAGCCCGCGAACCTCTTGAGCCAGGCCTCGAACGCCGCGTCGGGAGAACGACCATCTACCTCCGACGCTGCACGGCACAGGTCCTCGACTTCTGTGACGTACACCGCGTCGAACAGATCCTGCCGCGTCGGGAAGTTCCGGTAGAGCGTTCCGATGCCAACACCAGCCCCTCGAGCGATCTCCTCGAGAGACGCACCTGTGCCGTGCTCGGCGAACGCCTCCCGGGCAGCCACCAGCAGAGCGTCGTAGTTCCGACGTGCATCTGCGCGATGCGGGCGCCGCAGCTCGACGTCAGGCAGGTGCCAGTCAACCACTCGGTCGTTCATCACGATCTCCCATCGGGTACGCGGACAATCCCCTTTGAATCGGAGGCCACCCTCCGATAAAGTGGAGGGTGGCCTCCGCACAAGAGGAGGTATGCCTCAACTTTAGCGATCGCCCCGATGCGCTTGATGCGCCGACGGGCCAGTGGCTCCCAGCTCCCACACGGAGCGAGCGGCACCACGATCCTGCGACCCCACCGGATCGCACCTAAGAGAACGGATAGACAGATGGACCTTCACCTTGCAGGCAAGCGAGCACTCGTCACCGGATCGAGCTCCGGTCTGGGCGCCGCGACGGCGCAGCTGCTGGCCAACGAAGGAGCGCACGTCGTCATTCACGGTCGCGACGAGCAGCGCGCACAGGAGGTCGCCGACGCCATCGTCGCGGACGGCGGATCCGCGAGCATCGCTCTCGGCGACCTGACCACCGACGCTGCCGCTGACGCCGTCGCCGAGCAGGCGCTCGCCGGCGGCGGGATCGACATCCTGGTCAACAACGCGGGCTCCTACAAGCACCTGTCCTGGACGGCAGCGACCTCCGAGAGCTGGGCAGAGACCTACAACGTCAACGTCATCTCCGGAGTTCGCATGATCCAGCGGATCACGCCGCAGATGCGCGACAAGGGTTGGGGCCGGGTGATCCAGATCGGCGGTGGCCTTGCCATTCAACCGATGAACACGCACCCGCAGTACAACGCGACCCTCGCGGCCCGACACAACCTGGCGGTATCACTCGCCCGGGAGCTTCGCGGGACCGGCGTCACTTCCAACATCGTCTCCCCCGGCGCGATTCTCGTCGATGCGGTCAAGGACCTTCTCATCGAGATCGCACCGGACCGCGGCTGGGGAAGCTCGTGGGAAGAGATCGAGCGCGGTGCCACCGACTCACTCGTTCCCAACGACCGCAACCGACTCGGCCGACCCGACGAGATCGCCGGTGCCGTCGCCTACCTCTGCAGCCCCTTTGCCGACTACATCAGCGGCGCCACCATCCGCATTGATGGCGGGCACGTCAAGAACGCCCACTGACAGACGACCGGGCGGGTGGGTCACCGCCCGCCCGGTCAACTCTCGAGGTCCATGAGCCGCTCTTCCATCGAGCCGCCGTCAACGGCACTGGTTCCAACCGACGAAGACGATGGTGATGATCGCTGGTACGGGGAACGTACGGGTTCTACAGACTCCGCAGACCCGCAAAATTTCGTTGAGTCATCGCTGGGCCCGCACAGGCAACGTGAGCGCCGCTCACGAGCGATGAACCGACATCCCACTTCTCCGGCGACAGAAAGCACCTCGGTCATGAAATCACGTCTGATGCGACGAGTCTCAGCCGCTGCCGCGGCCATCGCAGCGGCAACCACTGTGCTCGGCCTCACCACCGCGGCACCATCGATGGCGAACAGCTACGGCACGTGCCCTTACCCGAACGTCTGCTTCTACGACGACCAGCCCTACACCGGTACATACTTTCGCCGCTATCAGGACGTGACGGACTACTACCAATCGGTGCCGATTCGCTCCGGGCGGATCCGAGTCTGGAACACGCGCAATGACGACGTCGCGTTCGTCCGAGTCAGGAACACGAGTACTGGCGCCATCTACACGTGGTGCATGATCCCCAACAGCGGGCTCGACCTCAACAACAACTCGATCCCCACGGGTATCAAGATCCGCCCCAGGTCCGACTGCCCTAGCCCGGGCCTATACCCCGGCGAGTACTAAGGAGCCTGTCCCCCGGTGGCGGGGCGCCCCCCGGGAGGGGAG
>NZ_JBHWLY010000114.1:0-11904 GCF_042730435.1 Nocardioides sp. NPDC059952
GAGTTTCGTCGCCCACAACTACATTCTCGGCCGCCAGAACCACCGATTCGGCGGGGAGGGGTCAGTTGGCGTCGGTGTTGAACTCGTTGTCGATGTAGATGTCCTCGGCGGACGGGGCCTTCTCGATCATCTCGACCGACTTCATGAAGTCGGCGAACTCGCCGAAGCCGGTCGGGGTGAGAGACCAGGTGACGTCGGGGTCGGTGATCTGGGTCTTGACCTCGGCAGCGGTGAGCTCACCCTCGGACTCGGCCGAGAGGAGCTCGGCGGCCTGGTCGGGGTCGTCGGTCAGCACGGCGTTGGACTCCTTCAGCGCCGCGTAGAACGCCTTGGTGAAGTCGGGGTTGGCGTCGAGGAAGTCGGGCTTGGCGTAGATGGCGTTGAAGGTGGTGCGGCCGAAGAGGTCGTAGCTCTTCAGGATCGGGTGGGCGCCGGCCTCGGCCTCCTGCGCGACGAACGGCGGGGCGGTGAGGTGGCCGGCGATCTGGCCGGAGATGAGTGCCTGGAGGCCGTCGGGGTGGCCCATGCCGACGATGTTCTTGTCCAGCGCGTGCGGGTCGCCCAGCTGCTCGCCGGCGGCCTTGCGCAGCGGCAGCGACTGGATGGAGTCGGGCGCCGGCATCGCGATCTTGGCGTCCTTCGGGAGGTCCTTCAGCGACGTGATCGCGGGATCGGTGACCATGAGCTGGAGATTCATCTGGTTCATCGCGGCGACCGTCTTCCAGCCGACGCCGGCGTCGACGCCGACCAGGAAGGGGGAGGCGCCCATGGAGGCGACCTGGACGTCGCCCGCGATGACGGCGTCGCGCAGCGCCCCGCCTGAGTCGAGCTCCTGCCACTTGATCTCGGTGTCGGGCAGCGCCTTCTCCAGCGTCTTCTGCTCCTTGATGATCAGCAGGGTCGAGTAGCCCAGCCCCGGCTGGTAGCCGATGGTGATCGTCTCGGCGGGGCCGTCGTCGGCCGTGCCGGCACCACAGGCGGCGAGCACGCCGGCGAGCAGGGTCGCGGCACAGGCGGCGGCCAGGCCGTGTACGCCTCGACGAGATTCGCGATGGGACATGGTGGAGCTCCTTGGAGTGGGGGAGAGGGTGGAGGTCAGGCGGTCTTCATGCCCCAGCGGACGACCGTGCGGCGCTCCAGCCAGGTGAAGACGAGGTCGAAGACGATCCCGATCAGCGCGATGGTGACCAGACCGGCGAAGGCGTCGGCGATGTGCAGGTAGGTCTTGGCGTTGTTGATGAAGTAGCCCAGGCCACCGCCCTCACCGGCCACGCCGAAGACC
This sequence comes from Nocardioides sp. NPDC059952, assembly GCF_042730435.1. Lineage (NCBI taxonomy): Bacteria > Bacillati > Actinomycetota > Actinomycetes > Propionibacteriales > Nocardioidaceae > Nocardioides > Nocardioides sp. NPDC059952. The sequence continues at coordinate 1,283 of NZ_JBHWLY010000114.1, forward strand.
AGCTCGGCAGCGATGATCGTGCGCCAGCCGAACGCCCAGGCGCTCTTCAGGCCGGAGACGGTGTGGGGGAGCGCGGCGGGGACGAGGACGTACCAGACCAGGCGTACGCCGCGCAGTCCGATGTTGCGTCCGACGGCGACCACGGTGGGGTTGGCGGTGCGGAAGCCCTGGCTGACGTTGATCGCGATCGGCCAGATCACCGCGTTGGCGATCACCACGACCAGGGCGGTGGTGTTGATGCCGAACCACAGCATCGCCAGCGGCAGGATCGCGACGGCCGGCAGCGGGTTGAGCATCGAGGTGAGCAGGACCAGCAGGTCCTCGCCGATCTTCGTCCAGGTCGCCAGCGTGGTCAGGATCGCGGCGGCCACGATCCCGATGGCGAGAGCCTGGCCGAGGATGCGCAGGGTCAGCAGCGTCGAGTCGACCAGCGCGCCGCTGCGTACGCCCTCGACCATCGCCTTCGCGACGTCGAGCGGACCCACCAGCACCAGCGGGCTGACCCCGCCGAACCGGACGCCGAGGTCCCAGCCGAGCAGGAGGACGAGGAGCAGGAGCCCGCGGCGCAGGACGGTGGGGAGGTCGCCCCACCGAGGAAGCCGTCGCGGCAGGTCGGTGGGGACGTCGAGCGCGGCGGTGGTCATGCCGCCACCTCTGCGTCGGCGGCGTCGCCGGCGAGCAGGGACCGCAGGCGGATCTGAGCGGCGACGAAGGCCGGGTCGGTCGGATCGTCGAGGCCGCGTACGTCGAGGGTCTCGACGACGTGCGACGGCGGAGTCGAGAGGACGACGACCTGGTCGCCGACATAGACCGCCTCGGCGATGCTGTGGGTGACGAAGAGAACGGTGATCCCGGTGTCGGCGGCGACCTGCTTGAGCTCGCGCTGGAGGCGGTCGCGGGTCTGCGCGTCCAGGGCGCCGAACGGCTCGTCCATGAGGAGTACGTCGGGTTCGAGCGCCAGCGCCCGCGCGATCGCGACCCGCTGCTTCATGCCACCCGAGAGCTGGTGCGGATAGCGCGTCGCGGCCTGGTCGAGCCCCATCACGCCCAGCCAGTGCCCTGCGCGTTCCCGGGCCTGCTCGCGGGTGCGGCCGTTGGCGCGCAGGGGGAACTCCAGGTTGCCCCGCACGGTGCGCCACGGGAAGAGCTGGTCGAACTCCTGGAAGACGACCGCCCGATCGGGCCCGGGGGCGGAGACCGAGGTGCGGCCCGAGACGGTGATCGTGCCCGACCAGGGCCTCAGGAACCCGGCCGCGGCCTTCAGGATGGTCGACTTCCCGCAGCCGGAAGGACCGAGCAGCATCGTCGTCGATCCGCGGGGAACCGAGAACGAGACCCCGCCGACGGCCAGATGCGGTGCGCCGTCGACGACGTAGCCGAGGCGTACGTCATCGACCTCGAGCATGGACACGGATGCCTCCAGGGATGTTGTCGTCAGAGTCGACTTAGAAAACTAAGTCACTCGACTATAGCGACCTGGAGGCCCCGCCCGCGGTCGGGGCTCAGGTGATGAACAGCCCGACGACCCAGGTGATGGTGGCGAGGGTGGCGGCGATGGCGTCGATCAGGATGAACAGGCTCATCGCCTTCAGGGCGGTCCAGGTGGAGGTCCAGGCCTCACCCACGTCACCGCCGTGGCGACGGAGCTCGGCGAGGAAGACGCCGATGGGGAAGCCGACGAAGACGCCGACGACGGGGATCACGAAGAAGCCGATGATGGCCAGGATCGCGCCGACGATCTGGGTGGACAGCGGCATCCCGGAGTCCTTGAGGCGCTTGCCGGGGATGGCGTACTTGGTGATCAGCCCGATGGCGATGAAGGCGGCGGAGATGCCGAAGATCACCCATCCGGTGGACTCTCCCAGCCAGATGGCCCAGCCGAGGATCGCGGCGGCGACGAGCAGCGCGCCACCGGGGAGGACAGGGACGATGATGCCGGCGATGCCGAAGGCGATGACCAGCGCGACGAGACCGACAACGATCGATTCAGGGACGAGACTCACGGAGCGAACCCTAGCCCCGTGGCGCCCCGGAGACGCCGAAGGCCCGGACCGTCGTGGTCCGGGCCTTCGGGGAGTCGGTGGGTGGGGTCAGTTCTTCTCGGTGAGCTTGTGCGTCTCGTCGGTGATCGAGCTCGCGATCTCCTTGAGCTTCTCACCGTGCTCGCGGGCGTGGTGGGCGCAGAACAGCAGTTCGCCGCCGGAGTGGAGCTCCGCGCGTACGTAGGCCTGCGCTCCGCACCGGTCGCAACGGTCCTCGGACGTGAGCGGCGAGCTGGTGGCAACGGCAGTGGTCACATCGGCCTCATTTCTGAATCATGATTGCGCCGGGATAACGTACGTGAGTCCTGGAAGATTCCCTAGCCTGGACTCTTACCGCGGTCGCACCTCTAATCCTTGCAGTTGTCGCTCCGGGTTGGGGATCCGGGTCGGACCTACCCCGCGGGACATCGCTGTCCGTGACAGACATTCTTACCTGTCGACCGACCATTTCGTGCATCGAAACCCGCAAGTTCCACGTAACGGACCGATCACGACGTACGTGTGCCGCCCGATGGCGCGTGGCCGGTTGCCGCGTGCCTGCGTGAGACCCGGGCGTGTCGCACGGTAGATTTCATCCGAGCAACACCCCCACGCAGTACCCCGGGAACAACGCAGTAACGCAGGAGCCGATCATCTCTGACAACACCTACAACGCCGCGCACCTCCTCGTCCTCGAGGGCTTGGAGGCGGTGCGCAAGCGTCCCGGTATGTACATCGGCTCGACCGATACCCGCGGCCTCATGCACTGCCTGTGGGAGATCATCGACAACGGCGTCGACGAGGCGCTGGCCGGAGTCGCCGGCCACGTCGAGGTGACGATGCACCCCGACGGCTCGGTGGAGGTCTACGACGACGGCCGCGGCATCCCGACCGACAAGGAGCCCCGCACCGGGCTTCCGGGTGTCGAGGTGGTCGCGACCAAGCTGCACGCCGGCGGCAAGTTCGGCGGTGGCTCCTACAACGCGACCGGTGGTCTGCACGGCGTCGGCCTCTCGGTCGTCAACGCGCTCTCGAGCCGCATGGACATCGACGTGGACCGCTCGCCGGCCCAGCAGGGGATGTCGTTCCGCCGTGGCGTGCCCGGTGTGTTCGACGGTGACGGCCCCACGGCCGGCTTCACGCCGACCAGCGGCCTGACCCGCAAGGGCAAGCGGGTCGCCAAGGGCAAGACCGGCACCAGGGTCAGGTTCTGGCCGGACCGGCAGATCTTCACCAAGGACGCCCGCTTCGAGCTCGAGGGGCTGCTCGGCAGGGCCCGGCAGACGAGCTTCATCGTCCCCGGGCTCGAGCTGGTCATCCGCGACCAGTCCGGCGCCGACCCGGTCGAGGAGAAGTTCCGCCACGACGGCGGCATCGCCGAGTTCGTCGACTTCCTGGCCAAGGACGAGCCGGTCAGCGGCGTACTCCGTCTGCAGGGTTCGGACACCTTCACCGAGACCGTGCCGATGCTCGACGACGCCGGCCACATGACCCCGCAGGACGTCGAGCGTGAGCTCGGCGTCGACATCGCGGTGCGCTGGGGCAGCGGCTACGACTCCGAGATCCGCTCCTTCGTCAACGTGATCGCCACCCCGAAGGGCGGCACCCACGTCAGTGGCTTCGAGAACGCGCTGACCAAGACGTTCAACGACGCCATGCGTGCGGCCAAGGTGCTCAAGGTCAACGACAAGGACATCGTCAAGGAGGACATCCTCGAGGGCCTGACCTCGGTGGTGACGGTGCGCCTGGCCGAGCCGCAGTTCGAGGGTCAGACCAAGGAGATCCTCGGCACCCCGGCGGCCCGCAGCGTGGTGCGCAAGGTCGTCTCCGCGGAGATGAAGGCGTTCCTCACCGAGTCCCGCGGGGCCCAGAAGCAGCAGGCCAAGCTGGTGATGGAGAAGGTGTACGCCGCCTCCAAGACCCGGCTCTCGCTGCGCCAGCAGAAGGAGAACCAGCGGCGCAAGAACGCCCTGGAGTCCTCCGCGCTGCCCTCCAAGCTCGCCGACTGCCGCACCACCGACGACCGCGCCGAGCTGTTCATCGTCGAGGGTGACTCCGCGCTCGGCACCGCCAAGGTGGCCCGCAACTCGGAGTTCCAGGCGCTGCTGCCGATCCGCGGCAAGATCCTCAACGTCCAGAAGGCCTCGGTCGGCGACATGCTGAAGAACGCCGAGTGCTCCTCGATCATCCAGGTCGTGGGGACGGGCACCGGTCGGGGCTTCGACCTGGACGCGGCGCGCTACGGCAAGATCATCTTCATGGCCGACGCCGACTCCGACGGCGCCCACATCCGTACGCTGCTGGCGACCCTGTTCTTCAAGTACATGCCCGAACTGATCGCTGCCGGCAAGGTCTACACCGCGGTCCCGCCGCTGCACCGGATCGAGATCTCCAACCCCAAGAAGGGGATGGGCAAGTACATCTACACCTACTCCGACCCGGAGCTGCAGCGGAAGCTCGCCGAGCTGAAGAAGAAGAACGTCAGCTGGAAGGACCCGGTGCAGCGCTACAAGGGTCTGGGTGAGATGGACGCCGACCAGCTGGCCGAGACCACCATGGACCCGCGCCACCGGACGCTGCGCCGGCTGACGCTGGACGATGCCGACGAGGCCGCGGCGGTCTTCGACCTGCTGATGGGCTCCGACGTGGCTCCGCGCAAGGAGTTCATCGTCGCCGGAGGCGGTCAGCTCTCCGAGACCGACCTCGACTTCTAGGGCCGTGACCTCAGCGATGGACCAGAAGGCAGCTCGGACAGCGGCGACCAAGGCGTTCAAGACGGGCGGCATGCCGCTGCGCAAGGGCCATCACCGGCTCGGTGACCCCAAGAGCGACGACATCGTCTGGTACGTCGACCTGCGCGCCCAGGGCGCCGGGCCGAGCGCGCCGCTGCGCTTCGAGATCGGCTGCTGGGTCGCCGCCCTCGGCCACCCGGAACCGGAGGGCGGCCCGGTCGACTGCCCGCTGCTGTTGGACCGGTCGTTGGCTGCGACCACTCCCACCGAGCTGGCCGACGAGGTCGGCGAGCTGGTCGACCTCGTCAGTCGCCTCGACTCGGTGAGTGCCCTCGGCGCGGCGCTGACCTCGGGTGAGCTGGGCCGTCCCTTGGTCGACCACTCGCTGCGCACCTTCCTGGAGGAGTAGATACGCCGCTGACCCGCGGGTGTCACCGGCCCGAAATGCGGCTTCCTTAGCGTCAGGCTCGCTGTAGCCGAGGTTGAGGAGACGACGATGACGCATGACGGACGCGAAGCTGCCGAGCACCTGGCCGCGGGTCTGGGACGACGAAGGCTTGTACAGGCGGCACTGGGTGTCGCCGGTGCCGGTGCGGCGGCGGTCGGTGCCTCGGGTGCGGCTCACGCCCATGGTTCCGCGGCCCCGCGGAAGCCAGGACGGTTCGGCGGCATCCTGCAGCCGGGCGAGGGCCGGATCGCAGGCGATGTCTACCTGCCCTCGGAGACGGACGACGTGCTGTGGGGCTACGTCCCTTCGGTGCACGCCGCGGCGGTGGCGCGGGTGCGGTCCGGGCGTACGGTGACGATCGACTCCATCTCCCACGAGGGCATCCTCGAGGATCAGGGCCGCGACCCGGTCGCGTGGTTCGGTGAGCACGGCGTGCGCAGCAAGAACGTGCTCCGCGACGCGGTCGAGGTGGCCGCCTCCTATGACCGCACCCGGCGCAACTTCGACGTCGACGGGCCTCATGTCATCACCGGGCCGGTCTTCGTCGAGGGCGCCGAGCCTGGCGACGTGCTCAAGATCGAGACGCTCGAGGCGACGCCGCGGGTGCCGTACGGAATCGTCTCCTCGCGTCACGGCAAGGGCGCGCTCGCGCTCACCAGGGACGGAGCGGCGCCCGCGGGGATCACGCTGGACGAGGTGATGCCGCCGGTGGCGACCGACGGGCGCGGGACCGGGGAGCCCACGGCGTACGGAAACGTGTCGATCTTCGCCGAGCTTCATGGCGACAAGGTGAGGATGGGCCCGGTGAGCTTCCCGGTGAACACCTTCTTCGGAACGATGGGCGTGGCCTACGCCGAGACGACCGAGCTGACCGCTCCGGAGGCGAACTCGATCCCGCCGACGCTCGGCGGCGGCAACATCGACATCAACCTGCTCGGAGCGGGCTCGACGTTCTACCTCCCGGTCAAGGCCGAGGGGGCGCTGTTCTATGTCGGCGACCCGCACATGGCCATGGGCAACGGCGAGGTCGCGCTCACGGCGCTGGAGGGCTCGCTTCGGGGCACGTTCCGGCTGACGGTGTGCAAGCCCGGGTCGGGTGATGCTCCATCGGTGGCGTACGACTACCCGTTCGCCGAGACGGACGGTGCCTACATCCCGATCGGCCTCTCCGACCCGGACGGGTCGGTCGGCGGCCAGGGTAGCGATCTCGATGTCGCGATGAGGCGAGCGGTCGTCAACGCCCTGGACTTCCTCGAGCAGGACAAGGGTCTGGACCGGGCGATCGCGTACGCCTACCTCTCCGCCGCCGCTGACTTCGTGGTCTCGCAGGTCGTCGACCGTACGGTCGGGGTGCACGGGATCATCAGCAAGGCTGACCTCCCCTGATCGAGACGTCACTCGCGTCGGCCGAGGCGTCACGACGCTGCCACCTCGCCCGGCGCTGGTGACGTCTCGGCGGTGGGGGGACCTTGTCGGTCAGCGCTCGGCCAGCAGCGCGAAGAGGTCGCCGACCTCGCCGAGGTGGCCGAGCTTGTCGGGGTTGAGGACGTTGTGCATGCGTACGATCCGGCCACCGTCGACGTCGAGCGCGATGACGCCGAGCAGGGCGCCGTCGGCACCGCGGGTGAGCATCGCCGGCTGACCGTTGGCGGAGGAGAGCTCCAGACGTACGCCGAAGCGCTCGCCCTGACGCATGAGCCCGAGCAGGAAGCGGGTGACGGCGACGGCGCCGAGCATCGGCTTCTGGATGGCGGGAGCCCGGCCACCGCCGTCGGCGACGAACACGACGTCGTCGGCGAGCAGCCGCTCCAGGCCGGTGATGTCGTTCGCGGACAGCGCGGCGACGAACTGGGAGGCGAGCTGGTCGCGGCGCTCGCGGGAGGGGTCGAAGCGAGGGGTGCCGTCGGCGATCCGCTTGCGGGCCCGGGTGAAGATCTGGCGGCAGTTGGTCGCGCTCTTGTCGACGATCGGGGCGATGTCCTCGTAGTCGTAGCCCAGGACCTCGCGCAGCACGAACACCGCGCGCTCGACCGGCGTGAGCGACTCCAGCAGGACCAGGAACGCGGTGCTGACGGTCTCGTCGAGCTCGAAGCGGTGCGCTGGGTCCTCGTCGGAGACCAGGATCGGCTCGGGCAGCCACGGCCCGACGTACTGCTCGCGGCGGTGGCGGGCCGATCGCAGCGTGTCGATGGCGATCCGGGTGGTGACGGTCGTGGCGTACGCATCGAGGTTCTCGACCTCCCCGGTCTCCTGCGTGCTGCGATGCATCCGCAGGAACGCCTCCTGCACGATGTCCTCCGCCTCGGCGACGCTGCCGAGCATCCGGTAGGCGATCGAGAACATCAGCGGGCGGAGCCCGTCATGGGCGGTTGCGAGGTCCACGATCGCAGGACCTTACGCCAGCTGTCACAGGAGCGCAGGTCGTTTCGTCGGTGGGGACAACAACGAGGAGAGGACAAGGAAATGCGTATCTTCATCGCAGGCGGAACCGGCGCGGTCGGGATCCGGATGGTGCCGTTGCTGGTGGCCGCCGGGCACGAGGTGTACGGCTCGACCCGGCACGACGCGGGGCTCGAGGCTCTGGCCCAGATGGGCGCGACCGGGATCGTGATGGACCCGCTGGACGCGCAGAGCGTCCAGGACGCCGTCGCCAAGGCCGAGCCTGAGGTGGTCGTGCACCAGCTCACCGCGCTGGGCAGCCTGAGCGGCAACCTGAGGAAGTGGGATCAGGACTTCGCGATGACCAACCGGCTGCGCACCGAGGGCACCGACCACCTGCTGGCCGCCGCCCGTGCGGCCGAGGTGCGCCGGTTCGTCGCGCAGAGCTTCGGCGGTGGCTGGGCCCACGAGCGCACCGGCGGCTGGGTCAAGGACGAGACCGCCCCGCTCATCACCGACCCCGGCAAGGAGGCCCGGGGCACGCTGGCGGCGATCCGTCACCTGGAGTCCGCGGTCACCGCGGCGACCGACCCTTCGACAAGCTCAGGACACCGCGTCGAAGGCGTCGTGCTCCGCTACGGCAACTTCTACGGCCCCGGCAACGCCACCTCACGCGAGGGCGCGCTCGGTGAGATGCTGCGCAAGGGCAAGATGCCGGTGGTCGGCGGTGGCACCGGGGTGTGGTCGTTCGTCCACATCGACGACGTGGCTTCCGCTACGGTCGCGGCCCTCGACCGGGGTGCGCCGGGCATCTACCACATCGTCGACGACGAGCCCGCTCCGGTGAACCAGTGGATCCCGCTCCTCGCCGAGGAGGTCGGCGGCAGGAACCCGATGCGACTGCCGGCCTGGTTCGCCCGGCCGCTGATCGGCGAGTTCGGGGTCGCGCTGATGACCTCCGTGCGCGGCTCCTCGAACGCCAAGGCTAAGCGGGAGCTCGGCTGGACACCGTCGTACGCCACCTGGCGCGAGGGCTTCCGGACCGGGATCGGCTGATCGTGGCTATGGTGGCGCGGTGAAGATGATCGCGTTGCAGGACGAGTGGTGGCCGACGATGACCTGCTTCGGGTGCGGGCCGGCCAACGCCCAGGGGCTCCAGCTGAAGAGCTATCCGCAGCTGGACGGGAGCGTGACCGCGACCTTCCAGCCGTGGCCGCAGCACGACAACGGCGGCGGGTTCCTCAACGGCGGGATCATCGCGACCGTGCTCGACTGCCACAGCGCCGCCGCGGTGCACCAGGAGGCGTTCCTCAACGGCTGGATGCCTGCCGAGGGGGAGTCCCTGGCCTACGTCACCGCCGGGATCGACGTACGCTACCGGCGGCCGGCACCGCTGCGGGAGCCGGTCACGCTCGTCGCGTCCACGAAGGACGCCAGCGAGGACCAGATCACGTCGCTGGTGCGGCTGGAGTGGGACGGGAAGGTCCGCGCCGAGGGTGAGGCGCTGTGGAAGCGCTGGCGCCCCCGCGACTGAGAACCAGGAGACGGCCCCCACCAGGGTGAGGGCCGTCCCATCTAGTCGAGCAGCTCGGTCACGGTGCCGGCGGCGACGGTCTGACCGCCTTCGCGGACCGCGAAGCCGAGTCCGACGTTCATCGCGATCGGCTTCTCCAGCTCCACCCCGAGCTCGATCGTGTCGCCGGGCATGACCAGGGCGATCTCACCCAGGTCGATCCCGCCGGGCACGTCCGTGGTCCGGAAGTAGAACTGCGGCCGGTAGTCCGCGGCGAACGGGGTGTGCCGGCCACCCTCGGCGGTGGACAGCGCGTGCAGGTTCGCCCGGAACTTCCGGTGGGGACGTACGCTGCCCGGCAGCGCCACCACCTGGCCGCGACGGACCTCGTCGCGCTTGACGCCACGCAGCAGCACCGCCGCGTTGTCGCCCGCGTCCGCGGACTCCAGCGACTTGCCGAACGTCTCGAGGCCGATCGCCGTGCTGGTGATCGTCGAGCCCAGGCCCACGACCTCGACCGCGTCGCCGACCTTCAGCGACCCGCGCTCGACAGCACCGGTGACCACCGTCCCGCGACCGGTGATCGTGACGACGTTCTCGATCGGCATCAGGAACGGCTCACCGAGCTCGCGCTCCGGCACCGGCACGTAGTCGTCGATCGCGTCCAGCAGGTCACCGATCGCGGCCGTCCACCCCGGGTCGCCCTCCAGTGCCTTGAGCCCGGACACCCGGACGACAGGGACGTCGTCGCCGGGGAACCCGTACTCCGAGAGGAGGTCACGGACCTCCAGCTCGACCAGGTCGAGCAGCTCGGGGTCGTCGACGGTGTCGGCCTTGTTGAGCGCGACCACCAGGTACGGCACGCCGACCCGGCGCGCGAGCAGCACGTGCTCACGCGTCTGCGGCATGGCGCCGTCCTGCGCGGAGACGACCAGGATCGCGGCGTCCACCTGGGCGGCGCCGGTGATCATGTTCTTCACGTAGTCGGCGTGCCCGGGCATGTCGACGTGCGCGTAGTGCCGGGTCGCGGTCTCGTACTCGACGTGCGAGATGTTGATCGTGATCCCGCGCTGCAGCTCCTCCGGAGCACGGTCGATGCCGTCGAAGGCGATGAAGCGGTTCACGCTCGGGTCGCGCTCCGCGAGCACCTTGGTGATCGCGGCGGTCAGGGTGGTCTTGCCGTGGTCGACGTGACCCATCGTCCCGATGTTGAGGTGCGGCTTGGTCCGCACGAACTGGCTCTTGGCCATGAGTTGTCCTTTGGTCGCTCAGTTGATTCGGGGTGAGCCAGGACCCTCCGGCAAGCCCTCACAGCGCTGTCACCGCGGGTGAGGGGGCCGGTGCGGGCCACCCTCCTCCGCGGGTCCTGCGAGGCAGGAGGAGGGTCAGCTTCGAGCGCCGGTGCAATCGACTGACGGAGTCCACGTGGGAGCGCCCGTCAGGCTCTTGCCTGACAGGTCGAACTCGGAAACCACGCGGAACATGCGCATCACGATAGGTACCAACATCGGACCCCGCAAAGTAATTCC
>NZ_JBHWLY010000115.1:0-11777 GCF_042730435.1 Nocardioides sp. NPDC059952
CCCGTCGGCCGAGACGGCACCGAGGTGACGTGTCGGCCGACGTAGCTGACGCCTCGGCCGACGTACGTGCCTATTCGGCGGGGTGGGCGCGCTCGGCGGCCTTGGCGGCCGACCAGAGCTGCTCGACCTCTTCGAGGGTGTAGCGGCGGCCGGAGGCGGCCTCGGGGCCGAAGACGTGCGGGTTGCGGCGCTTCATCTTGGCGGTGAGGCCGGCGATGACGTCGTCCATGGTGAACTCGCCGGCCTCCTCCGCGATGGCGGCGTGGAAGTAGACCTGGAGCAGGAGGTCGCCGAGCTCCTCCTTGAGGTGCTCGGGGTCGGCCTCGTCGATGGCCTCGAGCACCTCGTCGGACTCCTCGCGCAGATACTGCGCCAACGACGCGTGGGTCTGCGACGACTTCCACACGCAGCGCTCACGCATCAGCCGCATCAGGTCGAGGAACTCGACGAGCCCCTCGCCTGATGCGTACGTCCTGCCCTCGTCGTCGGCTGGGCTCAATCCAGGGCCCCGAACGCGCTCAGGCACTGCCGCAGCAGCGCGCCGCGGCCGCCCTCCATGTCACCGACGACGGCGTCGGAGGCGGCCTCGGCCGGGGTCATCCAGGACAGCTCCAAGGCATCCTGGCGCGGCTCGCACTCGCCGGTCACGGGGATGACGTAGACCAGCGAGACCGCGTGCTGGCGCGGGTCCTGATAGCGCTCGCCGGGCCACGGGAAGTATTCGGCGACCGTCACCGGCACCGTGGTCAGCGGCAGGGTCGGGAAGGCGACCGGGCCGAGGTCCTTCTCCAGGTTGCGCATCAGGGCGTCGCGGATCCGCTCGCCGTGCAGCACGCGGCCGGAGACCAGCGACCGGGTGATCGTCCCGGTCGTGGGTGAGCCGCGCAGCAGCAGCCCGACCTCGGTGACCCGGCCGTCGGGGTCGACCCGCACCGGGACCGCCTCCACATAGAGGATGGGCACGCGCCCGCGGGTCTCGCCCAGCTCCTCCTCGGAGAGCCACCCGGGCTCGGTGTCCCACTCGTTGCCGAAGGGCTCCTCAGGGAAGGACTGCTCGCCGAAAGCCTCCATCGTCATGCGTCGATCCTGCCAGACACGGGCGTACGTCATGGAGCAACGGCGCCGCAGTGTGGACTCTCACCGACGCAGGAGAAGGAAGCTGTCGGTCTTGAACGCCTTCTCGGCCATCCACCAGGAGAAGCTGTCGTAGTAGGGGCGCGCCTCGTCGCGGCCGAGGATCCGCGGCTGAGTGGCGGCGTGGTCGCGGCCCTTCCAGGTGATCGTGCACTCACCGGCCGCCAGCACGTTGCGGACCCAGTTGGTACCGGCACCCCACGGGAGCGTGATCACGAACGCGTCCTCGGTGTGCAGCAGTGCGACCGGGAGGCTCAGGTCGCGGCCGGTCTTGCGGCCCCGGTGGTGCACCACTGCCCACAGCGGGAACAGGCGGCGTCCGGCCAGGGTCCGCATCATCGGAGCGGTCGCCTTCGCCATCCGCCAGGAGTCGTTGCTGGGAGTGATCGTCGTCGTCATGCTCCCCACTGTGCCGGGGGTCGCGGGGTCGTCGCTTCCCGGACAGTGGGCAGTCCGGATGCGGGTTCCCGTCAGTGTTCCCTCAGTCGGCGCCGTTGCGGATCGCCCAGGCGGTGGCCTCGGCGCGGCTGCGTACGCCGAGCTTGCGGTAGAGGTTGGCGGCATGTCGCTCGACGGTGTGCTCGGTGATGCCGAGGTCTCGGGCGATCGAGGCATTGGTACGTCCCGTGGCGATCAGCCGCAGCACGTCGTGCTCGCGCGTGGTCAGCGCCGACGCCGGTCCCGAGCCGGCCGCGGACCCGCGGTGCACCTCACCGGTCAGGAACCAGCGGCTCGCCATCGCGAGATCCTGGGCACCTCCCTCGACGAACAGCGTCGGCGTACTGCCTTCGAGCTCGACCAGGCGCCCGTCGCGGAGGCCGTCGGCCAGGCGCCGGGACACCTCGACCGGGATCTGGCTCGCCGCCTGCCGGTGCAGCACGAGCGTCGGTGCCATCACCTGGTCGAGCAGCTCGCTGACGTCCATCCGGGCGGCCTCCGCGAACCAGTCACGGGCGACCGCGGGCGTCGCGGCGGTGCGGAACGCCTCGGCGACACGGCCGGCGTTCTCGCCCGACCCCCACCCCAGCCAGGCGGTCGCGGCGGCATCGGCGAAGAGGTCCCAGTCCTGCTCGACCAGCGAGAGCAGCGCCTGCGTCTGCGCCGGGCTCATCGCCTCGCGCATCCGAGCCGCACCGCCGAACAGGAGCATCCGGTCGACGCGTTGCGGGTTGGCCGCTGCGTACGCCACCGCGGTCGTGACCGCGTGGTAGTAGCCGAGCAGATTGACCCGGTCGGCGCCGACCGCCTCGATGACGGCTTCCAGGTCGCGGACGTGCGCTTCGAGACCGATGTCGCCGGCCCGGCGGTCGGAGGAGCCGGTGCCGCGGCCGTCGTAGAGCACGAGCGTCAGATCCTGGCTCAGCCGCTCGTAGGCCATCCGCAGCGCGGGCACCCGCCACTGCGCCCGGATGTTGCTGAGCGAGGGCATCCAGATCGTCACCGGCCCGCTCCCGACGGCCTGGTAGGCGATCGCGATGTCGTCGCTGGTCTGCGCGTAGCGCACCTCTGGCTCGCCGGTCACACGCTCATTCTTGCGCCTGGGTCGTCCCAGTAGCGTCGTTGCCATGAACCGAGTCCTCCTCATCGGGCTGGCGCCCGAGGCAGTCGACCTCTCCGACGCACCGATCGACCTGGCCACGCTGAAGGAGCGGATCGCCGTCGGCAACGCGCAGGTCGCCGATGCCGGCTACGACGCGCTCTCCTGCGAGATCGGCACCGACGTCTCCTCCGCGTCCGAGCAGGTGCGCGAGGCCCTCGCGAAGGGGGCCTGGGACATCGTCATGATCGGCGGCGGGATCCGGGCGATGCCTGCCCATACCGAGCTCTTCGAGGCCCTCGTCAACCTGGTCCACGAGCTCGCCCCCGGGACCCGGTTCGCCTTCAACGCCGGCCCCGACACCACCCTGGCGGCACTTCGGCGCGCGGCCGACGGGCGGCGCTGACCCGGCCTCAGGTCGCGAGCCGCTCCACGGCGGAGTCGTAGAGGGTCCGGGCCGCCTCGGCGGCCGCGTCGGCGGCGGCGATGGTCACCGGCTTGCCGAGGTAGTTGTTGGCGTTGCGGTCCAGGCGCATCACGTCGTAGTGCGCGGCCGCGTCCCGCGGTGGCGGGGTGTCGAAGATGGCGGCCAGGAACCTGCCGACCTTCACATGGCCACCGGCGCCGTACGTCGTCTTGTAGCCGTAGCCCGCGAGGACCGCCTCGCCGACGTCGTGCGCGGCCTTGTAGGCGAGGTTGTAGCGGTTCTCGGTCCTGGTGACGTTGGGCACGTCGGCGAGGGCCGACTCCGCGCCGGCGAGGAAGGCCCGAGCCTTCTTCTCGTCGGGCCTCACCGCGCGCAGCACGCCGGAGCGTACGAGTGCGTCAACCGTCTTCTGCTGTGCCGGCGTCAGCGGCAGGGCCATCCGGTCCTCCTCCGTAGATCTCGATCACCGGGTTCGCCCGGACCTCCTCGAGGAAGCCGGTCTGCTCCTCGGCCTCCTCCGGGCTCAGGATCGTCGGGTTGACGATCCTCCCGACGCTGTCGGAGACCTCCCGGCAGACCCGGTAGACCGCCGATGCGTCCGGCGTGCCGATCACCATGAGGTCGATGTCGTTCGGCGGCGGCCCGGGCTCGCCTTTCGCGCGGGCGGCGAACGAGCCGAAGAGGAAGGCCCGCTCGATGCCGTCGATGCCCTCGAGCGCCTCCTGGAGCAGCACCACCGGACCGGTCACCGTCAGCAGGATCTCCCGCGTCGGCGCGAGCAGCGGACTCTGCTCGTTGCCCTTCACGAGCCTGGTCCGACCCACGCGACGGTCGACGAGCAGCCCGGCGTCGAGCAGCCGCGCGACCTCGCGATGGACCGTCGGATAGGGCAGCCCGGCCCGTTCGGCGAGGTCGGTCATGCTCATCTCCTCGGCCGGGAGCAACAGCTCCGAGAGCAGCAGCGCCTGCGCCTCCGACCGAAACAGAGGCGCGAGCAGCGGAGCTGAACTTCTCACAAAATGGATAATAACCTCCATTTTGTGGATATGGAACCCCGGAACCTTCCCGAGTCGGTCAGGTGAGCGGGTCGATGATCGCGTCGATGACGACCCGGGCCCAGTCGAGGAGGTCGGGGCCGTCGAGGGGTTTGGCGGGGAAGCCCGAGGAGACCGGGCGCGGGACCATGATGGTGTCCAGCTGCGGCTTGACCAGGGACTTCGGGTACATCCGGTTGAGCCGGACGACGCGGGAGTCGGGCAGCGAGACCGGGTGGAAGCGTACGTTCTTGCCGGCCAGGGTGACCTCGGAGACGCCGGCCTGGCGGGCACGGGCGCGGAAGCGGGCGACCTGGAGCAGCGAGGAGACCTCCGCGGGCGGCTTGCCGTAGCGGTCGAGGAGCTCGGCGGCGACGGCCTCGACATCCTCGTCGGAGCGGACCTCGGCCAGACGCTTGTAGATCTCCAGCCGCAGCCGCTCCGAGGGGATGTAGTCGTGGGGCAGGTGGGCGTCGACGGGGAGCTCGATGCGTACCTCGTTGAGCTCCTCGGCGGCGCCGTCGGGACCGGCCTTGAACTCGGCCACGGCCTCGCCGACGAGGCGTACGTAGAGGTCGAAGCCGACATCCGCGATGTGACCGGACTGCTCGCCGCCGAGCAGGTTGCCGGCGCCGCGGATCTCGAGGTCCTTCATCGCGATCGCCATGCCGCCACCGAGGTCGGAGTGCTGCGCCAGGGTGGCGAGCCGCTCGTGGGCGGTCTCGGTCAGCGGCTTCTCGCCGGGGTAGAGGAAGTAGGCGTACGCCCGCTCGCGGGAGCGGCCGACGCGGCCACGGAGCTGGTGGAGCTGCGACAGGCCCAGGGTGTCGGCGCGCTCGATGATCATCGTGTTGGCATTGGACACGTCCAACCCCGACTCGACCAGCGTGGTGCACACCAGCACGTCGAACTCCTTCTCCCAGAAGTCGACCATCACCTGCTCGAGCTGCTTCTCGTTCATCTGGCCGTGGGCGACCGCGACCCGCGCCTCGGGCACCAGCTCGCGGATCCGGGCGGCCGCCTTCTCGATCGAGTTGACCCGGTTGTGGATGTAGAAGACCTGACCCTCGCGGAGCAGCTCACGCCGCACCGCGGCGACGATCTGACGGTCCTCGTAGGCGCCGACGTACGTCAGGACCGGGTGTCGCTCCTCGGGCGGCGTGGTGATCGTGGACATCTCCCGGATGCCGGTGATCGACATCTCCAGGGTGCGCGGGATCGGGGTCGCGGACATGGACAGGAAGTCGACGGAGGTGCGCAGGCGCTTCATCGCCTCCTTGTGCTCGACGCCGAAGCGCTGCTCCTCGTCGACGATGATCATGCCGAGGTCCTTGAACCGGATGTCCTTGTTGAACAGGCGGTGGGTGCCGACCACGATGTCGATGGTGCCGTCGGCGAGGCCGGCCATGACCTCGGCAGCCTCCTTGTCGGTCTGGAACCGGGACAGGCCGCGTACGTTGACCGGGAACCCCGACATCCGCTCCATGAAGGTCGACAGGTGCTGGGAGACCAGCAGCGTCGTCGGCACCAGCACGGCGACCTGCTTGCCGTCCTGGACCGCCTTGAACGCCGCTCGCACCGCGATCTCGGTCTTGCCGTAGCCGACGTCGCCGCAGACCAGCCGGTCCATCGGGGTGGGCCGCATCATGTCGGACTTCACCTCGTCGATGACGGCGAGCTGGTCGGCGGTCTCCTGGAACGGGAAGGCGTCCTCGAGCTCGCGCTGCCAGGGGTTGTCGGGGCCGAACTGGAAGCCCTTGGTCGCCTGCCGCGCGGCGTAGAGCTTGATCAGCTCGGCGGCGATCTCACGGACCGCCTTGCGCGCGCGGGCCTTCCGCTTCTGCCAGTCGGCGCCGCCGAGCCGGTCGAGGCTCGGCTGCTCGCCACCGACGTACCTGGTGACCTGGTCGAGGGCGTCGGCCGGGACGTAGAGCCGGTCGGCCGGCCCGCCGCGCTTGCTGGCGCCGTATTCGAGCACGAGGTATTCGCGGGTCGCGCCCTGCACCTCGCGCTGCTTCATCTCGATGAACTGGCCGACGCCGTGCTGCTCGTGGACGACGTAGTCGCCGGGCTTGAGCTCGAGCGGGTCGATCTGCTTCTTGCGCCGCGCGGGCATCTTGACCATGTCGCGCGTGGACGACTTCTGGCCGGAGATGTCCTCGCCGGTGAGCACGACCAGCTGGCTGGCCTCGTCGAGGAAGCCGTGGGTCAGGCGGGCGTGGATGACGGTAACGGTCTTGTGGACCGGCTTGGCGTCCTCCGGGTCGCCCTCTGCCAGGCGAGCCTGGATGTCGCGCTCCCCCAGCGCCTCGACCGTACGCTGCGCCGTGCCGTGGGCAGGCTGGACGACGACCACGCGGTAGCTGTCGTCGCGCCAGCTCTCGATGTCGGCCAGAGCGGCGGCGGTGTCACCGCGGTAGGCCTTCGCGGGCTGCCAGTCGATCTTGCGGACCGGGACCCCGACGACGTCCGGATCGGTGAGATCGGACTCGCCGGCGTCGAGGCCGAAAGGGCTGACCGACCACCACGGCTTGCCCTGCGAGATCGCGTGGGCGCGTACGTCGGCGAGATCGCGGTAGGAGGCAGCGGAGAGGTCGATCGGGGCGACTCCGCCGCTGGCCGCGGCCGCCCAGGAGGCACCGAGGAACTCCTCGGCCGTGGCGACCAGGTCGTGGGCGCGGCTGCGGATCCGCTCGGGGTCGAGCAGCAGGACGTGGCTGTCCTCCGGGATCAGGTCGAGCAGCAGCTCCATGTCGTCGACGAGCGCGGGCGCGAGCGACTCCATGCCGTCGACCGCGATACCGGCGGCGATCTTGTCGGTGAGCTCGATCAGGGTGGGGTGGGCCTCGCCCAGCTTTCGCGCCCGGTCGCGGACCTCCGGGGTGAGCAGGAGCTCGCGGCACGGCGGCGCCCAGAGGCGTTCGGTGGCCCCACCGTGCTCCTCGGCGATGGCGCGCTGGTCGGCGACCGCGAAGTGGCGGATCGAGTCGACCTCGTCGCCCCAGAACTCCACGCGGACCGGGTGCTCCTCGGTCGGCGGGAAGACGTCGACGATGCCGCCGCGGACCGCGAACTCACCGCGCTTCTCGACCAGGTCGACGCGAGAGTAGGCCGCGTCGGCGAGCTTCACGACGACGTCGTCCAGCGCCGCATCCTGACCCTTGATCAGCTCCACCGGCTCCAGGTCGCCGAGGCCCTTGACCTGCGGCTGCAGCACGCTGCGGACCGGGGCGACGACCACCTTCAGCGGGCCGTACACACCGTCGGCGTCGGGGTGGCGCAGCCGCCGGAGAACGGCGAGCCGGCGTCCGACGGTGTCGCTGCGCGGGGAGAGCCGCTCGTGCGGCAGCGTCTCCCAGCTCGGGTAGTAGGCGACCGAGTCGGTGGGCAGCAGGTCGGTCAGGTCGTTGACCAGATCCTCGGCCTCGCGCGAGGTCGCGGTGACCGCGAGGACGGTGCGCTCCTGGCGTACGAGACCGGCGACCACGAACGGGCGCAGGGCCTCGGGGCCGGTGACGTCGAGCGCGAGCATCCGGCCGCCCTTGGCCTCCGCCATCACCTCGCTCAGGGCGGCATCGCGCAGGACGAGATCGGCGAGCGGGGCGAGGATCACGGGTGACTCCAAAATGGCAGGCAAGCACGAGAGCCCCCGGCCGGGAAGACAGGGGGTGCTGGCTCCAGTCTAGGAGACGTGTGTAAAGACGTTTGACTTCGAGCGCGCGCGAGGTCCGAGCGTGGGTCGCATGAGATACACGACCATCGGATCAGGCGCCGGGTCCCGGCGCGTCAGCAAGCTCGCGCTCGGTGTGATGCGGTTCGGGACGGACACGGACGTCTCGACCTCCTACGACATCCTCGACCGCTTCGTCGAGGCCGGCGGCAGCTTCGTCGACACCTCCAACAACTACGCCTACTGGGCCAACGGCACCCAGGGCGGCGAGAGCGAGACCACGCTCGGGCAGTGGCGCCGTGACCGCGGGATCGGCGACGAGCTCGTCATCGCCACCAAGGTCGGCGCGCGGCCCACCGACGTCGTCGAACGCGTCGAGAACGGCTGGGAGAACCAGCGGACCCGGCGCTGGGAAGGGCTGGCACCGGAGAACGTACGCGAGCAGGCCGACCGCTCCCGCGAACGCCTCGGCGTCGAGCGCCTCGACCTCTACTACGCGCACGTGCCGGACATGAACGGCGTGCCGCTCGAGGAGTACGCCGCCGGCTTCGCCGCCCTCGTCAAGGACGGTGTCATCGGCCAGTTCGGGCTGAGCAACCACTGGTCCTGGCAGGTCGAGCGGGCGCGGGCGGCCAACCCGGAGGAGGCACGGCCGAGCGTGCTGCAGTACCACCACACCTACCTGCGTCCGCGGACGGACATCCCCGACCCACGGCTCTCCGTCGACGGCGAGATCGGCGTGGCCGACGCCTCGCTGCTCGCCTACCTGCGGGCGACGCCGGGGCTGACGCTGGTGGCCTACACGCCGCTGCTCACCGGCGCCTACACGAATCCTTCGAAGTCGCTCGATCCCGCCTACGACCACCCCGGGACGGCCGCGCGGCTCGCGGTGCTCGACGAGGTCGCCGCCGAGACCGGCGCGACCCGCAACCAGGTCGTGCTGGCCTGGATGCTCGGTGACAGCCTTCCGGTGATCCCGCTGGTCGGGGCGTCCTCGGTGGCTCAGCTCGACGAGAGCCTGGCCGCGGTCGACCTGGAGCTCAGCGAGGAGCAGAGGGCTCGGCTCGACGCTGCTGGGCGATGAGCTCGGCATCAGGGTCGGTCTCGCCCACGGCAGCGGCGTAGTAGGCGACCTTGAACTCGATCGCATCGAGATGGGCGGCCGTCTCGGCCAGCTGCGCGCGCACCCGGTCGCGGTGTGCGCGCAGCAGCTCCAGGCGGGTCTCCTCGTTGCCCTCCCCTGCCCGGACCATCTCGGCATAGCGGCGGATCTCCCGGATCGGCATCCCGGTCGAGCGCAGCCGGGTGATCAGCGTGATCCAGCCGAGGTCGCCCTCGGTGTAGGCGCGGTGGCCCGACCCGTTGCGGCCGACCCCGAGCATCAGCCCGTCACGCTCGTAGTAGCGCAAGGTGTGCGCGGTCAGGCCGGTCCGATCGGCCACCTCGGCGATGCTGAGCCCGTTGCTCTGTGCCTGCGACGTCATGGCTCCAGTGTCCCGGTTGGAGTGCACTCGAAGTCAAGCGTCGAGACAGGTCAGAGAGCCGAGCCGCCGGTCACGTCGAGCGTCTCTCCGGTGACCCAGCGCGCCTGGGGTGAGGCGAGGAAACCGACGGCGTCGGCGACGTCCTCCGGCGTGCCGATCCGGCCGAACACCGAGAGCGCGTCGGCCTGCGCCCGCGGGCCGGGCAGGTTGATCCAGTCGGCGTTGATGTCGGTCTCGATCACGCCCGGAAGGACCGCGTTGACCGTCACCCCACGTGCGGCGAGCGGCACGGCCAGGGAGCGGGTGAGGTTGTTGATGCCGGCCTTCGAGGCTGCGTACGTCAGGTGGGTCGGCGCCGCCACCCGGGTGTAGCCGGTCGACACGTTGATCACCCGGCCGCCGTCGCGCAGCCGCGGCGCGAGCGCCTGGGTCAGGAACATCGGCGCGATCAGGTTGACCTCGAGGACGCGGCGGGCGGTGTCCGGGTCGAGCTCGTGGAGCTCCTGGTTGCCGTTGATGCCGGCGTTGTTGACGAGGATGTCGAAGCCGCCGTCCTCGTCGGACGCCGTCGCGTCGAGCACGGCTTCCGTCCAGGCCTCGGCGGTGTCGGCGGCGGCCCGCGCGCCGTCCTTGCCCAGGTCCGCCTCGATCAGGACCGCCCGCGCCCCGGCCGACTCGACGAGCCTCGCGCTCTCCTCGGCGGCCGCGCGATTCGAGCCGTAGTGGATGCCCAGCAGGCCGATGCCGTCGGCGGCGAGACGTACGGCGATGGCGCGGCCGATCCCGCGCGAGGCTCCGGTGACGAGGGCGTTGCGGGTCATCTCGAGCTCATTTCTGTAGTGGTCGCTAAATAAACAGACACGAGATAATGTAGGGATCACTATGGAAATGCGCAAGGCCTCCCGCGGACGACCGCGCTCCTTCGACGAGAACGCGGTGCTCGACGCCGCGATGCGGGCCTTCTGGGAGCACGGCTACGAAGGCACGAGCGTTGCGACGCTCGAGGCCGCGACCGGGCTGAGGGCGCCGAGCCTCTACGGGGCGTTCGGCTCCAAGGAGGCGCTCTACCAGTCGGCGCTCGAGCGCTACGCGAGCGAGCACGGCGCGGTGCTGCGGCCCGACGGTCCGGCCCGCGAGGCCATCTCGGAGTTCCTGCTCGAGGCGGCCGACCGGTTCAGCGAGGGCGGGCTGCCACCGGGCTGCATGATCTCCACGGCCGCGCTCGGGGTGGGCGCCGCTCAGCGCGGGGTCGCCACCCGACCCGCCAGGATGCGAGCGCAGACGCTGGACGGGATCGAGCAGCGGCTGCGACGGGCGGTCGACCAGGGTGAGCTGCCCGACACGACCGACGTCGCCGCCCTCGCCCGCCTCGTCGGCGCCGTGATCCAGGGGATGTCGGTGCAGGCCATCGACGGGGCCGCTCGGACGGACCTGCGTGCGCTCGCCACGGTCGCGATGAGCGCCTGGCCCACAGAGGGTTGAATGGAGCGGTGAGAACCGGGACGTACGCCGCCACCCTGGCGCTCCTCGCGCTCGCGCTCACCGCCTGTGGCGGTGGAGCGCCCGACGCCCGTCCCTCGTCGACGCCCAGCGCGGAGACGTCGGTCTCGGCGGAGCCGTCACCCAGCGACGTACCTTCGTCTTCTCCGGCCGCCCCGAAGCCGGGGTCGGTTCCGCCGCCGTGGCTCGGGACGCGGGTCCTGAAGGAGGACGCGGAGGGGTACGGGATCGCCGGGCCCACGCCGAAGGAGCTGCGCAACCGGGCGTGGACGCTGCCGGACGTGATGCCGATGCTGCCCGGTGACGGCTTCACGGCCGAGGTCGACATCGCACCGGACGACGTGATCGCGCGCTCGACCTGGGTTCCGGGATGCCCGGTCTCGCGGCGGGAGCTGGCCTGGGTGCGGATGACGTTCTGGGGCTTCGACGGCGACCGTCACACCGGCGAGATGCTGATCAACGCCCGGGTCGCCGAGGACGTCGTCGGCGTCTTCCGGAAGCTCTACGAGGCGAGATTCCCGATCGAGCAGATGGACATCGCCACGAAGGCGTCCCTGGACGCTCCGCCGACCGGCGACGGCAACGGCACCGGCGGCTTCGTCTGCCGCCCCGCGGTCGGCCAGACCTCGTTCTCCCAGCACGCCTACGGCCTGGCGATCGACATCAACACCTTCCAGAACCCGTACGTCAAGGGCGACCGCGTCATCCCCGAGCTCGCCCGCTGGTATCTCGACCGTGACCGGCAGGCGCCCGGGATGATCCACCCGGACGACGTCGTCGTCCAGGCTTTCGCGTCCATCGGCTGGGGCTGGGGCGGCGACTGGAACTCACTGAAGGACTACCAGCACTTCAGCGAGAACGGCACCTGAAGCCCGGCACCGCTGGTCGAGCCGCCAACCCCCGCTGGTCGAGCCGCGAGGCCGCCTGCGGCCGAGCGTGTCGAGACCAACACGGTGCGATCGAGCGCGGAGCTCACCGTGTTGGTCTCGAC
>NZ_JBHWLY010000116.1:0-11522 GCF_042730435.1 Nocardioides sp. NPDC059952
CGCACGCCTCGCTCGCTCCGCTTCGCTCCAAGGCGTGCAGATGCGCCGACTCGGCTACACACGGATGCGCGACTCGGCTACACGAGACGGGCTGCGCCCGTTGCGCCGTCAGTCGAGCCCGATGGAGAAGGCGGCTTCCAGGTCGACCTGGGAGTAGGTGCGGAAGGCGATGTGGGTCTCGGTCTCGAGCACACCGGGGACCTTGTTGACCTTGTCGGCGACGACGTTGGCCACATCCTCGTGGGCACGGACGCGCACCAGGGCGATCAGGTCGATCTGGCCGGTGACGGAGTAGACCTCGCTGACGCCGTCGATGGCGGCCACGGCCTCGGCCACCTCGGGGATCTGGGAGACCTCGGCATTGATGAAGACGATCGCTGTGATCACGCAGGTCACGTTAGCCGATCCGCCTAGAGCTCCGCTGCCCGCCGGCCCGCACCGCCGATCGGGCAGGTCCACTCGCCCTCGATATGGGCGAGGCGTACGCCTGGGGACTCGAGCCAGCGCAGCACCAGCTCGGTCTCCTCGGCGCTCGCGGCCGGGACCGGACCCGGGGCGGCGAGGACCGTCTCGGCGCTGAGCTGCAGATCGGCGACGTAGGCGTGGGCGTTGGCCTCTCGCGGGATCACCCCGGCGCCGGCGAGACGGCCGTGACGGACCACGTGGACCGCCCAGCGGCCATCATCCTCACGCCGGATCGCGGTGAGGTCGGGCAGCCGGGTCAGGCCGCTGAGCCGCTGGGTGCGCGCGGCGCCGCGCAGGTAGGAGGTCAGCCGGTCGCGGTGGACGGCTGCCTCCTCGAACCTCTCCTGCTCGGCCAGGCCGGTGAAGCGCTCGGTGACGGTCTCGACCACCTCGTCGGGCCGGTGGAGCAGGGACTCGCGGACCCGCGAGACCAGGGCCGCGTACGTCTCCGCGGGGACGCTCTGGTCGCACGGGCTCAGGCAGCGGTGGAGCTCGGCGAGGACGCAGGGGGTCTTGCGGGGCAGCAGCGGGAGCCGGTCGGCGCACTGCCGGATCGGGAAGGTGTCGTGCAGCGCCTGGAGGGCCTTCTCGGCGACCTTCTTGGAGCCGAACGGGCCGAGATAGTCGGCGTCGTCGAGGAGCACCTGCTTGACCAGCGACAGCCGGGGCCACGGCTCCTGGGTGAGCTTGACGAAGTGCATCTTCTCCGGGCGTCGCGAACGGCGGTTGTAGGGCGGCTTGTGCTCGGCGATGAGCCGCAGCTCGCGCACCCCCGCCTCCAGCGCCGTCGCGCACTCGATGCCCTGCACGGTCGCGGCCAGCCCGACCATCTCGCCCATCCGGGAGCGGGTCTCGGAGGCGGTGAAGTAGGTGCGTACGCGAGTGCGGAGGTCCTTGGAGGTGCCGATGTAGAGCGGTCTGCCCTTGTCGTCCTTGAACAGGTAGACGCCGGGGGCGTGGGGCAGGTCCTCGGCCAGATGGCGCTTCTTGCGCTGGGCGGTGGTGACCTTGGCGGAGAAGACCGAGAGGTCCTCGAGGGTCTGCACGCCGATGTTGCCGAGCCGCTCCATCATCCCGTGGAGGACGTCGACGGTCGCGCGGGCGTCGGAGAGGGCGCGGTGGTTGGGGGTCGTGGGGGAGCCGAAGACCCGGGCCAGCGAGCCGAGCTTGTGGTTGGGCGCCTCGTCGCGGGTGACCACCCGGCGGGCGATCTTCACCGTGTCGAGCACCTCGAAACGCGGCCAGGGCCGCTCCTGCTGGGCGGCGAAGTGCTTGAGGAAGCCCACGTCGAAGGGGGCGTTGTGGGCGACCAGCACGCAGCCCTCGGCGAACTCGAGGAACGCCGGGAGCACCGACTCGATGGTGGGGGAGGAGGCGACCATGGAGTTGGTGATCCCGGTCAGCACGGCGATCGAGGGCGGGATGCCGGTGTGGGGGTTGACGAGCGTCTGGAACTCGCCCAGCACCTCGCCGCCACGCACCTTCACCGCGCCGATCTCGGTGATCATGCCGCCGTTGTCCGGGCTGTTGCCGGTGGTCTCCAGGTCGACCACGCAGAAGGTCAGGTCGCGTAGCGGCCTGCCGAGCTCGTCGAAGCCCCGCTGGGCCTCCCAGCCGCCGGTGGCTTGCTCACGCTGGCGCCGGGCGACGGCACGGGCACGCATCTCCTTCCGCGCCTCACGCACCGCCGAACTACTACTCATGCGAACACACTAGCGAGTGCCACCGACAGTGCTTCGCCACTAGGGTGTGGCGCACCTGACATTGGGAGGTGTGGGTCATCGCTGCGAGAAACGGCGGCAACGACGGGTCCTCGGGAGGGAACGAGGACCGTCCCTGGGCGCGCTGGTTCGCCCGCTCGGGCTCGTTGCAGGTCGAGCCGGCCGAGGCCGGCGAGCAGGCGAGGATGCTGCTGAGCGAGGACGGGCACGCGGCGGCGCTGCGGTTCAACGAGCGTGTGCTCGACACCCTGACGGGCGATCTGGCGGGCCTGGTCGAGTACGTCACCGTGCTGGACGGTGCCAAGGCAGACGAGGTCCTCAACACCCAGAAGCTGATCGACAACGCCTTCGCCCGGGTCTCCGGCCAGGGTGTCGACCGGTTCGTCGCCTGGCTCGCGGAGCTGCGTACGCAGGGCCATCCTGCGATCGCGGTCCAGGCGCTGCATGCCTATGGCAGGCTCGCGGACGGCGACCTGGCCGCCGTGGCGACCTCGCTGGAGTCCGCCGCGGACCGGGTGATCCTGATCGCGGCCGCCGCGCTGCACCGCCCGCCCGAGGACGCGGCCCGGCTCGCGATCGAGACCGAGCACGACGCCTCGATCGCCTACGCGGTCATCCACGACGTGCTCCGGCAGCGGACCGTCCCCGACATCGCCCGTTTCCTGCGCGCGCTGCACCTGCTCGGGGCGCCGGACCTGGTCAACGACACCGTGAAGCAGTTCGCGGCCCCGTCGAGCGGTCGCTCGAACCTCGACAAGGCCCTGCTCTACGTCGCGCTGGACGCCAGCCCGAGACTGCGTGAGATCGCGCTGGACCTGCTCTGGCGCACCCTCGGCGCGGTCGGTGACCTCGGCCGGGCGCCCGGTCCTGCGCAACAGCAGGATCTCGTCGCGGCGTTCTGGGAGCTGTGCCCGGGCGGCCGCGTGCTCGAGGACTGGTTCAAGCTGCGCCTCGACGGCAGCGAGAACGCCGAGGAGGCGCGCGAGCACGTCGTGCTGCTGCTGCGCGGCAGCCGGGGGCCCGGCCGCGACAGCCTTCTGACGGCCCTGGCCGGCGACGCGACGCCGACGAACCTCAAACGCATCTGCGAGACCCTCATGGAGGAGGGCGACGAGGCCCAAGCGGCGATGCTCGTCCGCGCGCTCGCTCACAGCGGCCACATCGAGCGGCTCGGCGACTTCCTCGACCGGTGGTCGTGGGCGCAGCCGTCCGCCGACACCACGCGGAGCCTGCTCCACTGGGTGCTCACCCCGGAGGGCGCGGACCGCGAGCCGATGGCGTCCGCCGTCGTGGAGGGCATCGCCGCCTACCTCGCCGACGGCCACGGCAGGACGCTGGGCGAGGACCTTCGGCGGCAGGCCGCGACCCTGGTCCGGCTCCGTCCCGCCGAGGAGATCGTGGGTCTGCTCGGGCACGTACCCGCCCGGGTCGGCAGGCGTGGCCGGTCGGCCGTCGCCGCCGACGTCGGCTGGAGGCTGGCCGAGGATCTGCTCGTCTACCCGGCGCCGACCGAGGAGACGTACGTCGCCTGGTATGCCGAGTGCCTCGCCGCCCTCGAGTCGGCCGGGTTCACCGACGCGGTGCGCACCTCGTGGCATCACCTCGCGGACGAGGCGATCAACCGCCGTGGCGCCGGTCCGACGATCGCCGAGACCGCCCACCAGCTTCTGCGCAAGGAGCTCGCCGAGGCGGCCGACCGGCTGCTGATCCGCTATCTCGACCAGGCGCAGAGCGTCACGCCCACCGACATCGTCGGCATCACCACGCGGCTGCGCCTGCACCGCTACCCGGAGGCGAGCCGCGCCGGGGTGCTGCGTCGTTCGGTGGGGCGGTGGCAGGACCGGGCCCGGGTCGACGCCGTCGTCGAGACCCTCATCGCCGCCGGCCAGGAAGAAGAGGCCGAATGGGTCAGGGCCGGGTCGACGTGAGGGTCTCCCGCAGGTAGCGGCGGCCGGCGCCGACGAGGAGGACGAACGCGCCCGAGGCGACGATCATCACCAGGGCGCGCAGGCTCCACACGCTCCAGACGGAGTCGTCGTCGATCCGGTGGCGGACCGCGCTCAGGAGCGTCAGCGCGACCAGATACAGCGCGAGCACGAGGAACGGACGGTTCGCCGGGTCGCGGGAGAAGAGTCGCGCGCCGTGGTTCTTCGCGTCGTACCAGCCCAGGCCGGGGACCCGGAGATGATGGAGCCAGGGGAGGACGAGGAGGACGAGCGACCCCCAGGCGATCACCGCCACGCCCTTCCACACCCGGTCCCACGCCGACTCGTTGACGACCAGCGCGATGACGACGAAGGCCGCGTACGCCGCGAACGGGAGCAGTTGCTGGAGACCCGTCCCGAGCAGTTCCGAGCGGACCGCCAGGACGACGCAGGTGACCGCGTAGAGGATCAGGATCGGGATCGTGTTGAGCACGGCCAGGGTCTGCCAGTCGCCGCCCACCGCCACCAGGACCACCAGTGCGAGCACCAGGTTCACGAGCAGGATCAGCCAGAAGGAATCGCTGGTGCGGCCCGGGAGCCGGGAGGCCCGCGGCTCGTGGAGGCCGCTGGGGACGTACCTCTCCGCGCTGAGCGCGTAGACCTCGCGGCTCAGCGCGTAGGTGAACACGATGCCCGACCCGATCGGGGCGATGATCGCGGCGAGGCGGACCAGCACGACCAGCCAGTCCAGCGGCGCCCCGGCCAGGGTCGCGGTGTCGGTCAGGCGTGCGTACGAGGTGCCGTGCTCGGCCCCGGAGCCGGCCATGTGCTCGGCGTAGACCAGCTGGAGGGCGGAGTAGAGCAGGAACGAGCCGACGACCGTGCCGTACACCGCCCAGCGCACCCGCCTGGCCACCTCGCGACGGCCGCCCCGGACCTCGCCGGTCACGTCCAGGGGTGCCTGGAAGCCGATGTAGGCGTAGATCACGCCGCTGGTGATCAGCGCGCTGAGCACACCGGTCGACGTCGGCCCGGCCGCCGGACCCGGGCCGGTGAGGGGAGCGGGGACGGCGAGCGCCAGGCACACCACGAAGATCACCGGGATGGCGATCTTGAGCAGGGTCAGGGCGGCGTTCGTACGGAGGACGAACCGCCGGGGCAGCAGGACGAAGGCGATGATCGCGGCGGTCACCAGCACCGCCAGCGTGGAGCCGACCCGGGTGAGTCCGCCCTCGCCGGCCAGCGCGGGGACGACCTCGGCCAGCCCGTTGACCGCTGCCGCCGCCTGGGCGGCCGGGTTGATGGCGTAGGAGATCCACAGCGACGCCGCGAGGATGATCACCACCAACGGCCCGAAGGCGTCGTGCGGGTGGAACAGGAGCCCGCCCGTACGCTGCGAGATGAGGCCGAACTCGACCATCACCACCGCGATGGTGAGCATGAGTACGCCGCCGGCGGCCCAGCCGAGGAGCGCGGCCTCGCCCAGGCTCTCGTGGAGGGTGGGCACCGCCAGGAGCCAGCCGGACCCGATGACACCGCCCGCGGCCAGGCCGACGACCTCGAACAGGCTCAGCTTGTCGCTGGTGTTGCCGTTGTCGGGCTTCTCGGGGACCTGGGGCTGTTCTGGCTTCTCAGGCGCCTCGGGCTTCTCCGGGCTCTCGGGGGCGGTCCGGCGCGGCCGGGGATCAGGGGGAGCCTGCGACCGACCGAGCGCGACGAACGCGATCGCGGTCAGCAGCCCGCCGGTGGCCGCGATCCAGAGGTCGGGCTTGCGCATCAGGTCGCCGAACCCCACGGACCCGAGGCCGTCGAGCCGGACGGTGCCGTAGAGGGACATCACGAATCCCACGGCGCACAGGACCATCCTGGCGATCGTGTTGAGGGCGTGCCGCACGCGCTGGTCTCCCACTCCCGATGATTCGAATGTCCGCAGAACCTATCGAATCAGGTGGGTTCGGCGCAGGAACCCTGTGTGATCAGGCCAGCAGCGGCGAGAGCGAGGAGAGCGGCACGGTGCGGGCGCCGGCGCGGCGTACGTCCTTGACGACCTCGGCGTCGTCGGTGGCGACCAGGATGACGCGGCCGGCGGGCTCGGCGTCGACGAGGTCGCGGATGACGTCGTCGGCGATGACGCCCTCGGGGGAGAAGAGGACCTTGACGCCGCGTGGAGGCACGGCGGTGGGACGAACGGATGCGGAGTGGGCGTCGAAGACGACGGTCGTCTCGGCGCCGGTGCGGGCGGCGATCGGCGCGATCGCCCGCAGCAGCCGCAGCCGCTGGGCATCGAGCGCCGAGTCGGGCCACAGCGCCTTGGAGACGTTGTAGCCGTCGACGATCAGCCGGACCCGCGGCATCGCCAGGAACTGCTCCAGGTGGGCGCTGCTGGTGACCCCGGCACCGGCGGCGGCGTCCGCGGAGGCCAGCTCGGCCTCCACCCGCTCGCCCGGGGTGCCGGTGACCGGCGGCAGCGCCAGCTCGCGACGCAGGCCTCCGGCCGCGTCGAGCAGCGTGTCGAGCAGGAACCGGGCGCGCAACGAGGCGTCCTCCCGGTCCGTCTTGGACGAGCGTCGCTCGGCGGCCGCCTCGCGCTCGAGCTTGTCGATCTGGCTGCGGAGCTGCCGCAGCTGGCGGTCACGTGCGGCGAGCTCGTCCTCGGCGCGGGCGAGCGCAGTGCGGGCCTCGCTGAGGGCCTCGTCCAGCCCGGTGCCGGCCTCGCGGGCCGCGGTCCGGGCCTCGCCGAGCTTGCGCCGCAGGGCGGTGTTGTCGGCCTTGAGGTCGTCGAGGCGGGCCTTGCGGTCTGCACGCACCTCGCGGAGCTCGTCCTCGGCCGCGGCGAGCTTGCCGCGCAGGCGGGCCACCTCGGCGTCGACCACCGGCACCGCGGCGGCCTCCAGCCGGTCCAGGGCCTCCTTGAGCGAGACCTCCCAGCCGTCGGGGCGGATGAGCCACACGACCGCGGCCGCCTCGGCCGGGTCCTCGGGAAGGACGACGTCGTCGGAGGAATCCTCGAGGACGTACGCCGGGCGCAGCTGGCTCCCGACCTTCTCCCGGACCTCGTCGTCCCCCTCGAGCACCGAGGCGATCATCGCGCCGCCGGCCTTGGCGCGCCGGGCGGGCGCGAAGTCGGCGATCCGCTTGAGCGCGGGCGGTAGGCGCACCACGTCGGGAAGCACCCCGGCCGTGAGCGCGACGATGCGCCCCCGGACCGTGTCGGGGAGCGTCGCGTACGTGGAGACCTCCATGTTCCAAGTGTAGGGACCCGGGCCGCGATCGCCGCCTCGAATACCGTGCTGCGATGGTGGTGACACGCCGGACGCAACCGGACGAAAGCAAAAATGTCGGTGCTCGGTGAGACCGTCACTCACATGACGACGAGAATCGACTGTGACACCTGCCTCGTGCGTGGACTGGCGTGCCACGACTGCGTGGTCACCGTGCTGCTGGGGCCGCCTCCGGAGCTGACCATCGAGGACGACGAGCGCCGGGCGCTCGACGTGCTGGCCGAGGGTGGTCTGGTCCCGCCGCTGCGCATGGTGGAAGGGATGTAGCCGAACTTTTGGGCGTGGGTGGTTGGCAGGTGGGGGATGGCGTCGGCTAGTGTGCGCAGGAACTTGGCGCTCGTGGAAGTGGGTCAACCGGCCCACGCGGGTGTCGCGCTTAGTCCAGGCCCGCTTCGGGGCGGGCCAGGAGCCGGGGAACCACACCGATCATCTGGGGTGTATCCGCCGCAAGAGCGATCCGGGAGACCGGATCGAGGAGCGGTGGTAGGGCAGGTCGTGCCTGAACCCGTCAGCTCACCCGGTAGGCGTCTACGACTACACACAAGGAGACCGTCCGCTCGTGACACGCGACCGGAAGCGACTCATTGCCGGAGCAGCCGGCATCGCCGCCATCGGTGTCGCCGGGATCATTCCCGCAGCGACCCCCGCCCAGGCAGACCCTGACATCGACGACGTTCGCAAGAAGGTCGACAAGCTCTACACCCAGGCCGAGGCGGCCAACGAGGACTACAGCAACGCCAAGCTGCGGCTTCAGGACCTCAAGGATCAGCTCGAGGACCTCAGCTCCGACGAGAAGCGTCAGAGCAAGGAGCTCGACAAGATCCGCGCCGAGCTCCGTGACTCCGTGCTGCGGCAGTTCGAGGGCTCAGACGTCTCTGCCGTCGGCCAGGTGATCACCTCCGAGGACCCGCAGGAGTTCCTCGCCGGTCTGTCCACCGTCTCGTCCTACAACGCGCTGCAGGCCGACCTGCTGGCTCGGTACAACACCGAGGCGGAGGCCCTCCATGTGCGCCGCGAGGCCACCGAGGACGCCAAGTCCCAGATGGCCAAGGTCAAGACGACCATGCAGCAGAAGAAGAGCGAGATCGACAAGAAGTTCGAGGCGGCCCAGGCCGAGCTCGACGAGCTGGAGGCCGACGAGCTCGAAGAGTTCCAGTCGGCCGACACCAGCATCCCGGGCAACCTGCCCTCGCCGTCGGGCCGTGCCAAGATCGCCGTCGACTACGCGCTCGCCCAGGTCGGCGACTCCTACGTCTACGGCGCCACCGGCACCGCGTCGTGGGACTGCTCCGGCCTCACCATGGGTGCTTGGGGCGAGGCCGGTGTCGGGCTCCCGCACTCCTCCTCGGCGCAGTACAGCAGCGGCCCTTCGGTCCCGCGCGACCAGCTTGCCCCTGGCGACCTGGTCTTCTACTACAGCCCGATCAGCCACGTCGGCATGTACATCGGCAACGGCATGATCGTGCACGCGTCCAACCCGAGCACCGGTGTGAAGGTCTCCCCGATGGACGAGATGCCCTACACGGGCGCCGTCCGCCCGGGCTGAGTTTGACCTAGGACCCCGAAGAGGCCGATCGTTCGCAGGTGCGAACGGTCGGCTCTCTTCTTTCCCGTCCGGTCCTGATCGGGACCGGGCTCGTGCTGGTGATGCTGCTCGCCGGGTTCGTCGGCTGGCGGCTGACCGGCGGAGGTGAGTACGTCGCGCCGACTCCGACCGCTGAGCCGGTCGTGCGCGCCGACACGGAAGCTGCCCGGGCCTCGCTGCAGGCGTTGGTCGAGGGCGTAAGCGATCGGGCGGAGCCCGACGGGGAGGACGCCGCCGCGGTGGCGGTGCGCAACGCCCGGGCCATCGGCATCGGGGACGTCACCGCGCGATACGTCGCGGAGTCGGGCAACGTGGACCCGGACGGCTCATGGACGGCCGACGTCGAGATGTCGTGGCGCACCCCCGGCGACCCGACGCTGACCGAGGAACTGAAGGTCGGCTTCGGCCCCGAGGGCGCGATCACCGGGTTCTCGGCGGCCCAAGGCACCCGGCTGCCGTTGTGGCTCAGCGGCCCGGTCGAGGTGCGCCGCACCGGTTCCACCCTCGTGGTCGCCCAGGCCCCCGCCGAGGTCGCCGACCGCTACGCCGAGCTGGCCACCGCCGCGGTCGCCGGGGTCCGCAAGGTGGTCGCCTGGAAGGACCCGCGCCTGGTCCTCGAGGTGCCCGCGAACGGCCTCGACTCGGCGCTCGGCGCGCAGCCGGGGACCTACACCGCCGTCGCGGCGGTGACCGCGACCGTCGACGGGTCCACGAAGGCCGGGACGCCGCTGCACGTGTGGGTCAACCAGGGCGTCATCGGCGATCTCGACGCGCCAGGCGCCCAGATCGTCATCACCCACGAGGCCACCCACGCGGCCACCGACGCCGCGACCAACACCAGCCGGCCGATGTGGCTGGTCGAGGGCTTCGCCGACTACGTCGCGCTCCGCGACACCAAGCTGCCGTTGTCCAAGACCGCCGGCCAGGTCCTCGCCCAGGTCCGCGAGAACGGCGCCCCCGACCACCTGCCGGGCAAGGCCGAGTTCAACACCCGCTCGGAGCACTTCGGTGCCGAGTACGAAGCCGCCTGGCTCGCCTGCGAGGTGCTCGCCGAGGCCGGCGGTGAGCAGGCTCTGGTCGATCTCTACGAGGAGACCGGGCGCGGCATCGGTCTGGAGAAGGCGCTGCAGGCCGGCTTCGGGTTCGGGGAGGACGAGCTGACCGCCCGCTGGCGGACCCATCTGTCACACTCGGCTCGATGACGGGGGCAGAAGTGAGCGCAACGCGACGTACGTCCTGGGTGGTTCTCGTCCTCGGGGCGGTGGCATTCGTGGTGCTCGCCTGGGCGTTGATCCCGTGGCACCCCTACCCGGGCGGCCCGCTCGACCTGCCCGACGAGCGTGATGTGTTCACGGCCGACGAGCTGGAGCGGATGCTGGCCTACTCCGGCACCGCTCGCTGGATCAGCCGGGCCTCGCTCGTCGTATCGCTGGTCGTTGCCTGCGTGCTCGGGTTCACCTCTCTGGGCCGGCGTCTGGTGGCGCGGCTGCGTGGACCGTGGCTGCTCCGGGTGGTGCTCGCGGTCGCTGTGGTCACGCTGCTCGGCTGGATCGCGACGCTGCCGTTCGGGGTGGCGATCCACCGGCTGCAGATGCGCTACGGGCTCTCCCGGCAAGCCTGGGGGCCCTGGCTGGGCGACTCGCTGCTGAACCAGGTCGTCGGCATCGTGACGACCTCGGTGGCGCTGCTCGCCCTCTTCGCCTGCATCCGCCTCGCCCGGCGTTGGTGGCCGGCCGTCGCCGCTGTCCTCGTCGCTGCCCTCGTCGTGGTCGGCTCGTTCGTCTACCCGGTCGTCATCGAGCCGCTGTTCAACGACTTCGAGCCGCTGCCGCGCGGCCAGTTCCGCACCGAGGTGATGGCCATCGCCGAACGCGAGGGCGTCGAGGTCGACGATGTCCTGGTGGTCGACGCCTCGCGGCGTACGACCTCTCTCAATGCGTACGTCACCGGATTCGGCTCCACCCGCCGCGTCGTCCTCTACGACAACCTCGTCGACTCGCAGCGGGGCGCCGCCGCGCGCGGGGCGGTCCTCTCCGTCGTCGCCCACGAGCTTGCCCATGCCAAGCACGACGACGTCCTGGTCGGCACGGTCATCGGTGCCGCCGGCGCGGTCGCCGGCGTCGGACTGCTGGGCCTGCTGCTGTCCTACCGGCGCCAGGACGAGTACGCCACCCCCGAAGCCGTCCCGATGCTGATGGCGGTCTTCGCGCTGGCGAGCGTGCTGGCGATGCCGATCCAGAACGGCCTCAGCCGGCACGTCGAGGCCCGCGCGGACGTCGACGCGCTCCATGCCACCGGCGACCTCGAGTCGTTCATCCGGCTGCAGCACGACCTCGGCGCCCGCTCGCTCTCCGATCCGTCCCCGCAGGCCTGGTCGCAGTGGTGGTTCGGCTCCCACCCGACGACGTTGCAGCGGATCGCTATTGCTCATCGAGTGCTGGACTGAGATAAGGCCGAGTCGGGGGGGGCGCCCCCCCGCCCCGCCGCCGGGCGGGGCGGGGGGGGGGTGGGCGCCGGCGCCCCCCCCCCACACCCAGAAACTTTG
>NZ_JBHWLY010000117.1:0-11308 GCF_042730435.1 Nocardioides sp. NPDC059952
GGGCGAACCCGTCGGTCGAGCCGGACTCGTGAGGAACGAACGAGTCCGTGTCGAGACCAACACATTCCTACCGATGGTCAGTCCAGCGCGAGTCCCTCCGCCGGGCTGACCTTGGTGGCCCGCTTGGACGGCGCCACGCAGGAGACCAGGCCGGCCAGGCCCGCTGCCACGACCACCGCCACCAGCTGCAGCACCGGCAGCTCGAAGGTGGCATCGGGCAGCATGTCGCCGACCAGGATCTCGCTGCCACCCCAGGCGAAGAAGACGCCCAGCGCGGTGCCGACCAGGGCCGCCACTGCCGAGAGCAGCACCGCCTCGGCGGCCAGCGTCCGCCGCAGCTGGCGCCGGGTCAGGCCCAGCGCCCGCAGCAGGGCGTGCTCGCGACCGCGCTCGAGCACGGAGAGGCCGAGGGTGTTGGCGATGCCGGCCAGTGCGATCAGCACCGAGATCGCCAGCAGCCCGATCACGGCCCAGGTGAACACGTCCAGCTGCAGCTCGACCCAGGCACGCTGACCCTTGCCGTTGATGAGCTCGGCGTCGGGGGCGAGCACCCCGAGCGCTCCCGCCAGGTCCTCCGGGTCGGCGCCCGCGTCGGCACGGACCCAGACGGCGTACGTCTGCGGGTCCTCGGTCAGCGTCCGCAGCGTGGTCGCGGAGATCTGCGGAGCCCCGTCGATCTCGCGTACGTCCAGGGTCACCGTCGCGGTCCGGTCACCGACGACCAGCTCGACCTTCTCGCCCGTCGCGTCGAACTCGTCCTCCACGAAGGCCGAGGCGGCCGCCGGGGAGATCACCATGGTGCCGGGCTTCACGCTCATGTCCTCGAGAGCGATGTCTCCGCCCGGCGGGGCGACGACGGGCAGCGGAACGGGTTTGCCGTCGGTCCGCACCGATGCCATCGCTCCCGGTACGGCGACCGCGTCCGCGACGCCCGGGACCGCCTTCGCGTCCCCGGCCACCGAGTCCGGCAGCGGCTTCGACTCGGCCTGGAGCGCGATGTCGATCGGGTGCTGCTCGGCCATCTCGTCCAGGGTGGCACCACGGATGGTCGCCATCCCGGTGAGCACGCCGGTGGTGAGGGTGACACCGACGAGGAGTGATGCCGCGGTCGCGGCGGTGCGCTTCGGGTTGCGTCCGGCGTTGGCCGCGGCGAGCTTCGCCGGGGAGCCGGCGACCAGGGCCAGCGCCGACCCGGCCAACCGCACCAGACCCGGCACCAGCGCCGGCCCGAGGAGCATCACGCCGATGAAGGTGACCCCGCAGCCGAGCAGCACGATCAGCATCCCGGTCTGGGCGTCGTCCCAGCCCACGGCCACGAAGATCGTCGCGACTCCGGCCAGTGCCACGACCAGACCGAGACCGATCCGGAACATCCCCGCGCCGCGTACGTCGAAGCCCTCCTGCGGCCGCAGCGCAGCCAGCGGGCTCAGCCGCATCAGCCGGCGAGTGGGCAGCCACGAGGCGACCAGCGTGGTGAGCACACCGAGGACGAACGCGCCCACGAGCCAGGGCCACTCGAAGGCCACCGCACCCAGCGGCGCGGTCTCGGCGAGCTGCCGTACGAGCGCGACGATCCCCCAGCCGAGCAGGACGCCGACCACCAGGCCGAGCAACGAGGCGAGCACCCCGAGAGCGAGCGCCTCGCGGCGTACCGATCGCAGGACCTGACGCTTCGTCGCACCCATCGCGCGCAGCAGCGCGAAGTCGCGCATCCGCTGGGCGAACAGGATCGAGAAGGTGTTGGTGATGACCAGCACGGAGACGAACAGCGCGATGAAGGCGAAGATCAGGACCATGTACGCCACGACGTTGACCTCCTTGTTGAGCTGGGTCTGCAGCTCGGTGAGGTAGTCGTCGGTGTTCAGCCAGCTGTCGGCCTCGGCACCGGGTCCCGCGGTCATGACGGCCTGGACGTACTGGTCCTCCCAGGCCTGCATCTCGGGCCAGGTGACGTAGATCGGCGAGGACCACATCGACGGGGCGTCCACCAGGCCGACGACCGTCGTCTTGATCGCGGTCGTGCCGCTGCCGACCTGCAGCGTGTCGCCGATGGCGACCTTGTTGGTCTTGGCGGCGTTGGCATCGACCACGGCCTCGCCGGCGCGGGTCGGGAACCGGCCCTTCTCGAGGTCCTGCCACTGCCAGCGCTTCTCGGTGGAGACCGCGCCGACCATGATGTCCTGGCCGAGCATGGTCTCGTCGGTGCGGACCGGCTTCATGGAGAGGGCCAGCGCCCAGCCGCCCTTCTCTACGTACTTGTCGGTGACCTCATCGGAGGGGAGGTCGACCGCGCCCACCGCGTTGCGGAACGGCGCGTCGATGCCTGCGAACAGGCCCGACTTCGTCGCCGAGGTGAGGGCGTTGGTCACCACGATCAGCGCGACCGCGGCGATGACCGCCACGACTGCTGCGGCGTACCGGCGGGCGTAGGTCCGCAGGGATGCGAACAGCACCGTCCGCATCAGCGCGTCACCCCGTCGCTCTGCCGAATTTCTAGGGTCCCATCCATCACGGTGACGATCTCGTCGGCGTACGCCGCGGCGGAGGCCTCGTGGGTCACCATGACCACGGTCTGGCCGAGCTCGCGGACGCTGCGGCGCAGGTGGTCGAGGACCTCGGCCGACGTCTCGGAGTCGAGGTTTCCGGTGGGCTCGTCGGCGAAGAGGATCGCGGGCTGGGTGACCAGGGCGCGGGCGATGGCCACGCGCTGCTGCTGGCCGCCGGAGAGCTCGCTCGGTCGGTGGCCGAGGCGGCCTCCGATGCCGAGGGTGTCGGCGATCATCTGCGCCCGCGCACGGGTCTCGTCGGTCACCCGCTTGCCGGCCAGCTCCAGCGGCAGCTGGATGTTCTGCCCGGCGGTGAGCATGGGCAGCAGGTTGAACGCCTGGAAGACGAAGCCGATGTTCTCCCGCCGGAAGATGGTCAGCTGGTCGTCGTTGAGGTTCTGCAGCGGTTGGCCCGCGACCGTCACCTCGCCGCTGGTGGGACGGTCGAGGCCGGCCAGGCAGTGCATCAGCGTCGACTTGCCCGAGCCGCTCGGGCCCATGATCGCGGTGAAGGCGCCGCTGCGGATCTCCAGGTCGACCCCGCGCAGTGCGTGCACCTCGGTCGCACCCTTGCCGTAGGTCTTGGTCAGGCCCACCGCCCGCGCGGCGGCCGTCATCGTGGGAACAGAGGTCTGTGTCATGCCCCAGAGCCTCTCGCCGGGAGGCGTCAGTGCGCATCGGGCTGGGGGCTGATCCGGGCGTACGACCTGGGGTTGATCGGCAAGGGTCGCCCCAGGGTCATCCCTGATCCCGGCAGCCTCTCAACATCGGGGAGCTTGGTCCGGGTCGTTTCCGGTGGACTTCCATTCCTCGGCGAGCGACGTGCCGCGGAAGACGGAGCAGAGATCGGCGAGCACCCGATCCGGGTCGGGTTCGAGGATGTCGACCTGGGAGTAGACGCCCGTGACAGCGACGAGCCCGGTCTCAGGCTGCACCGCGAGGTCGTTCAGGTTGCCCAAGGTAGGCACCGCCGCCACAGATCGGTGCGCGGAGAGGCTCCACAGTCGCACTGAGTCGTCGGACTGGCTGACGGAGACGAGCGTGTCGCCGTCCGGCAGGAAGGCCATCCGGCTGATAGCCCCGTCGTGTCCGCTCAACGTGGAGCCGATCTGCTTTCTCGAGGAGACCTTCCACAGTCGTAGATTGCGGTCGGCCCCACCGGTGGCCAGCACGGTGCCGTCGTTGCTGAACGCCACCGAGGTGACACTTCCGTGACCGGATCTGATGGTGTCGACCAGCTTGCCGTTCCCGGCTCGACGCACCTCGACCGCATCGGTGCTCAACGGAACCGCGAACAGCTTCCCGTCAGGCGAGTAGGCCGTGTCACCGGTCGGGTACGGGTCGGTCGAGACATCGCGGACCTGGTAGGTGGTCCGCACGGGATCAGCGATGGGCTCGGCGAGGTCCCAGTGCAGCTGGACATAGCGCGCGGGCATCCGCGCGGTGCCTGATCTCAAGTCGTCATAGGACGGGCCACCGTGCGCAGTCAGGGTCTTTCCGTCCGGGCTGAACCTGACCGAGTACGCCACCATGTCGTCCCCGATGGTGCCGGGGCGTCCCGAGCGTCCGGAGGTGGTGCTCCACAACCGCACCGAGCCGTCGGCGCCTGCCGTGGCCAGCTGGGTCCCGTCCGGGCTGAACGACAGTGAATGAACCACGCCGGTCTTCAGCTCCCGAACGAACGACCGCCGGACCGCGTCCCACAGCGTGACCGTGTTGTCCCTGGTGAAGGCCAGGAGTCGCCGGTCCTGGCTGAATGCCGCGGCCACCGGGGCATGCGACTGGTAGATCACGTTCGTCTGGGCCTGCCACAGGATCGCCGATCCGTCGACGCTTCCGCTGAGCACGGTGCGCCCGTCGCGACGGTAGTCCACCGAGCCGACGCCGTTGGTGTGTCCGAAGAAGGCCGGCAGGGCCTCGCCGTCGGCGACGCGCCACCGTTGGACGCCCTTGCCCTTGTTCGTGCCCGCGACCACCTGCTGTCCGTCCGGACTGAACTCCGCGTCCATGATGAGCTCGTCTTCTTCTGTCGGACGAAGCACCTGGATGCTCGGTCCCCCATCGTCTCGGACGTCCCACAGCCGAACGGTCCCGTCGGCGCTGCTGCTGGAGAGCAGTCGTCCGTTCGGGCTGAAGTCCACGCTGGTCACGAGCTTCTCGTGTCCGGTGAAGACGGCCACCTGCCGACCGGTGTCGGTCCTCCACAGCCGCACGCTGTTGTCGCCCGCACCGGCCGCGATCAGCGAGCCATCGTGGTTGAAAGCGACCCCGGAGGCGGCGCCGCCCTTGTCCAAGGTCTTGAGCCGTCGGCCGGTGCTCACGTCCCACACCATGATCGTCGGGCTGTCGCGCGAGACGGTCGCGAGGCGGTTGCCGTCCTCGCTGAAGACCAGACCGACGACGTTCTCGGGGACCGGAAGGCTTCGCACCGGACTTCCTGTGCGCGGGTCCCACAACCGCAGCCGGTGATCCGGTCGATCACTGACGTGGGTGGTGCCGAGGACCTTCCCGTCCGGGCTGAACTCGACGGTGGGGAACTCGTCGTCCGCGCCGGTCACCTCAGCGATCTGCCGATGGCTCCGGGTGTCCCACAACGTGACGGAACCGGTGGTCGTCGTCAGCGCGGCCGTCCTGCCGTCCGGGCTCAGATCCGTGTCGACCAGTCGGGCCGTCCCGGGGTCGAGCGCTCCCCGGTAGGGCACGACCTGCGTGGCCAGGAGGGCCCCGCGTGCTTCGACCGTCGGCGCCAGCTGCCACGAGGCCATCGCCAGGAGCAGAGACCGACG
The DNA here is from genome assembly GCF_042730435.1 of Nocardioides sp. NPDC059952. Classification (NCBI taxonomy): domain Bacteria; kingdom Bacillati; phylum Actinomycetota; class Actinomycetes; order Propionibacteriales; family Nocardioidaceae; genus Nocardioides; species Nocardioides sp. NPDC059952. The sequence goes on from NZ_JBHWLY010000117.1 coordinate 5,333, forward strand.
AGGATCGGTGTCACGGGCGGCAACCGACTCCTGCGCATACAACCGCGACACCGCGGACGTGCGCTGCCGTTCCGCCGTGGCTCGTTCTTCGTCCGCGACCCGCTGCTGCCAGATCGCGAGTCCGCCCGCGACCATGGCGACGACCAGCAGAGCGGCCAGCGCGACCACCCCGCGGCGCAGCATCTGGTTGTTGCGCCGGATGGCTTCGCGGGTGGCGTCCTCTGCTATCTCGCTCGCTGTGACGAACTCCAGCTCCAGGTCCGTGAGGCTCGCCCTACGGTCGCCTCGTTCGTCCAGCCAGGCCCGGATGTCGGCGAGCTGCGCACCTCGGTACAAGCTCCCGTCGTCGCGCTCGAGGCGCACCCAGGTGCTCGTCGCGTCCGTGAGTCTGCGGTGGACGACAAGGCCGGTCCGGTCCTCGCTGAGCCAGGTGGTCAACCGGGGCCAGGCACCGAGCAGAGCCTCATGGGCGATCTCGACGGTGCCGTTTCCGTCGGTGTCCCGGTCGACCGTGACCAGGCGGGTGGCGACCAGGCGGTTGAGCACGGTCTCGGTCTGCTTGCCGGTCTGCTCGCCGCCACCGGTCAGCTCTGACTTCGACACCCGGCGCCGGGTGTCGTCGGAACCGTCGCCGACCGCGACCAAGGCCAGCAGCAACCGCCGCAAGATCCGTCGTTGCTCCTCGTCCATCGATCGGAACAGATTCTCCGCAGCCGTGCTGATCGCGCCTCGTACGCCCCCGGCCTCCTGATAGCTGGCCAGGGTCATGGTGTTGCCACGTCGTTTGCCCCAGGTGGCCTCCAGCGCGTAGGCGAGCAGCGGCAAGGTGCCTGGTTGATGTCCGGAGGCGTCGACGACGTCATCGATCACCCGATCGACGAGGCCCGGTTCGAGGTGGAGACCTACGGCCTCGGCAGGTCCCTCCACCACGCTCCGGAGCTCGGCCGGGCTCATCCTTCCGACCAGGAACTGGTTGTCCTGCAAGATCTCGGCCAGACCCGGTTCTTCCGCACAGGCGGAGAAGAAGTCGGTACGCAGGCTGGCGATCACCAGCGCGCTCGGAGTGGTCTCGTCGCCGGAGACGCCGTGGGCCGCGGCGCGCAGCGCGGCGACGAACGCTGCCCTCTCGGCAGCGTCCTCGCACAAGGTGAAGACCTCCTCGAGCTGGTCGATGATCAGCACCACCCGGCCGGGAACGTCTTGTCCCCTCTGCCGTGCGTGCGCGATCGCGGCCTGACGTACCAGAGCAGCGAACCTCGCCGGGGTCTCGCGTACGTCACCCACCGACGTCCCCACCGGGACACCTGCCACTGCGGCGGTGTGACTGACCAGCTCGGTCAGCGGCCGAGAGCCGGGCGTCAACCGGATCTGTGGCCAGGCCGAGGAACCGGGGATCGACAGATCTCCCCGCAGAAGAGCGGCCTGGAGGCCGGCGTGCAGGAGCGACGACTTCCCGGATCCGGACACACCGACCACGATCAACGGCAGCCCGCGCTCCTCGGCCACCGCCAGTCGTTCGAGGAGTCGCACGGTCAGGTCCGTGCGGCCGAAGAACCAGGCGGACTGGCGGCTGTCGAACGCCGCGAGGCCCGGATAGGGACAGACGCCACCCGCAGCGGGCGGGTCGTCGCGCTCGGCCGTCCCTCGGGCGGACACCTCGACACCGATGTCTCGCAGCAGGGGTTCGAGGTCTTCGGTCCGGGCGACCCAGACCGTGTCACGTCCCCAACCGTCGTCGGTGTTGTACCTGGCTCGGACGACACCGACCACTGCGCCGTCGGCCAGGACCGGGGCACCCGACATTCCCCGCATGACACCGCTGGCGGTGAGCCGACCCAGCCGCACGCCGTCGTCCCGGGTCGTGCCACCCGCCCACTGGCCCGGCGCGTCCAGGAACTGGTACTGGTGCGAGTCGCGCAGATCCGCACAGCCGGTGACCAGCACGTCCGTCCGCAGCCGGGTCCCGTCCGCGGCCGCGAAGCCCGGCACGTCCTTTGCCAGGCCGCTCTCCGCACGCAGCACGCTGAGATCACGCAGCTGGTCGGCATTCTCGACCCGCGCGGCGAAACCGTCTCCGCCGCCGAGCGGCTCGATCCTGACCTCGTCGCCGAGGTTCCCGACGTCGGCGTCCCGCAGTACGTGCCATGCGGTGACCAGGACACCGGGCACCACCTGAAAGCAGGTGCCGACGGGACGACTCTCCGCGTCGAGAACCCTTCCGAGATATCCCGGAACGCGATCGTCAGACGACATCGACGCTGTGTTCGACGCCGTGTTCGGCGGTGGCTCGGTAGGTCAGCGCCACTTCCAGAGTCGCCTCGCTCGATGCTCCGGCGACGATCACGTTGCCCTTGGCCGAGAACTTCAACCCGAACTTCACCTGCACCTCGTCCGGCTGACGTGTCCGGCTGCCCAGCTGCTCGATGGTGTCGACTGTCGAGGTGGCCACTGCGACGATCGCTTCCTGCGCGTGCTCGAACGCTCCGGACATGGCGTCGCGTGCCTTCTCCCCGAGCCCGGTGTCCTCCGAGCCGGCCGGCCGAGCCACTTCGACCTCTAGCTCCACGCCGGCGACGACAACGGGGAACGAGTCCCAACGACCGATCAACGAACGCCTCCCAAGACTGCGATCGCACCAACATAGCGGCGGTCGGCGCGGGTGATCGCCGAATTGCCAACTACGGGTCCAGGGCGACGACCTCGGCGATCGTGACCTCAACCCCGGGTGAGCGTGACCCCGTCGGCCAAGCGGTAGGGGTTGGTCGAGACCAGGGCACCGATCGAGCGGCGCAGCCGGGAGACCTCGGCGCGCACGGTGACGATGTGCTCGGCGTCCCCGAAGACTGCTTCGCTGAGCCCGCGCGCGGTGAGACCGGCGGGGCCGGCCGCCTCGACGAGGGTGAGGATCTCGACGTGGCGCCGGGTCAGGGTGGTGCGCCAGCTGCCCGACCCCGAGACGACCTCGAGGGTCCCGTCCGGATCGAGGCGGGCGGTCAGGCTTCCCGACCCCGAGGAGGTCGGCCGGACCAGCCAGCCGCGTTCGCCGACCCGCTCGGGCAGGCACAGCCCCAGGCCCGGGACTGTCAGCATCTTGTCCTGCCGCGGCGCCGCGATCCGGTCCCGGGCGGCCATCCCGGCGTGGTGGGCGACCCAGCCGTCGTCGTCGACGACCAGCAGCGGACCATCGACGGCGGAGACGACGTGGTCGGTCTCGCGACGCAGCCGTTCCAGCCACTCCTGGTGGTGGCGCCACAGACTCATCTCGGCCAGGCGCACCGCGCTCTCGACCAGGGCGCCGATCGCCGGGTGGAGGGTCAACGCAGGCCCACTGACGTCGACGACGCCGAGCAGGGCGCCGGTGCGGGGGTCGTGGATCGGGGCGGCGGTGCAGTACCAGGGATGCTGGGCCTGCTCGAAGTGCTCCGCGGAGAAGAGCTCGACCGGGGCCGCCTCGGCCAGCGCGGTGCCGATCGCGTTGGTGCCGACCGCGCGCTCGGTCCACAGCGCACCTTCGACGAAGCCGAGCTGGTCGGCGATCCGCAGCACCCGCGCCGAGCCCTCGCGCCACAGCACCACGCCCTCGGCGTCGGTGACCACCATGAGGTACGTCGCGGCATCCGCCGCCGAGGTCAGCACCGCTCGCAGGTCGCCGATCACCGTCGCCAGCGGCGAGCGGGCTCGTCGCGTCGCGCACTCGGCGGCCGAAGGCGTACGTCTGCCGTTGCTGCTGCCGGGCTCCAGACCCATGCTCATGACGCGGCGCCAGGAGCGCTCGACCAGGATCCGGGGTGTGCTCGGCGGGCGGCTGCCGGACAGGACGGCGTCGTGGACGCGTACGAGGTCGCGGGCGAGGCGCGGCAGGTCCGCTCCCGCCGGGACTGCTCCGGTCGCTGTCATGCCGTCCACCTCCGTCTCCGAGGGTAGGTGCTCGCTGTGACCCGCGCCACATGCAATCCGTTGCAACCCTTTCTCCCGCGCCCGCGCGGCGGTGTGCTGGAGGCATGACGCAGACACTCGACTCCCCTCCCCCGGCCGTGCAGAACGGCCCGGCGCAGACCTGGCTCGCCGACTTCGAGGCGGCCCTCAAGGCACGCGACGTCCCGCGGGCGGCTGGCATGTTCGCCACGAAGAGCTTCTGGCGCGACCTGGTCGCCTTCTCCTGGAACATCACCACCGTCGAGGACCCGGCCGGGGTCGCCGACCTGCTCTCGACCACGCTGGAACGCGTGGACCCCTCCGGGTTCGCGCTCGAGGAGCCGGAAACCACCGATGCGGGCGTGACCACGGCGTGGTTCACCTTCGAGACCGCCCTCGGGCGCGGTCGCGGGCTGCTGCGCCTCAAGGTGGAGGATGACCGCCCCAAGGCGTGGACGTTCCTGACCACCCTCTACGAGCTCAAGGGCCACGAGGAGCCCCGCGGCGTACGTCGTCCGAAGGGTGCCGAGCACGGCGTCAACCGCGACCGGGTGACCTGGGCCGAGAAGCGGCAGGCCGAGGCGGAGACGCTGGGCCTGACCGAGCAGCCGTACGCGGTGATCGTCGGTGGCGGCCAGGGCGGGATCGCGCTCGGCGCGCGGCTTCGCCAGCTCGGGGTGCCGGCACTCGTCATCGACCGCTACGAGCGGCCGGGTGACCAGTGGCGCGGCCGCTACAAGTCGCTGTGCCTGCACGACCCGGTCTGGTACGACCACCTGCCCTACCTGAAGTTCCCCGACAACTGGCCGGTCTTCGCACCCAAGGACAAGATCGGCGACTGGCTGGAGTCCTACGTCAAGGTGATGGAGGTGCCCTACTGGTCCTCGACCACCGCTACCAGCGCCTCCTACTCCGATGAGGACGGTGAGTGGACGGTCAACGTCTCGCGCGGCGGGGAGGAGATCACCCTGCACCCGAAGCAGCTCATCATGGCCACCGGGATGTCCGGCAAGCCGAACATCCCCGACCTGCCGGGCATGGACATCTTCGAGGGCGAGCAGCACCACTCCTCCAAGCACCCTGGCCCGGACGCGTACGAGGGCAAGCGGTGTGTCGTGATCGGGTCGAACAACTCGGCCTTCGACATCTGCGGGGCGCTGTTCGAGCACGGCGCGGACGTGACGATGGTGCAGCGCTCCTCGACCCACATCGTGAAGAGCGACACGCTGATGGACATCGGCCTCGGTGACCTCTACTCCGAGCGTGCGATCGCCTCCGGGATGACCACGGAGAAGGCCGACCTGGTCTTCGCCTCGCTCCCCTACCGGATCATGCACGAGTTCCAGATCCCGCTGTACGAGCAGATGGCCGAGCGCGACGCCGACTTCTACGCGCGGCTGGAGAAGGCCGGGTTCCAGCACGACTGGGGCGACGACGGCTCCGGGCTGTTCATGAAGTACCTGCGCCGCGGCTCGGGCTACTACATCGACGTGGGCTCGGCCGAGCTGGTCGCCGACGGCGACGTGGAGCTCGCCCACGGCCAGGTCTCCCACCTGACCTCCTCGGCCGTGGTTCTCGAGGACGGCACCTCGCTCGACGCCGACCTCGTCGTGTACGCCACCGGCTACGGCTCCATGAACGGCTGGGCCGCCGACCTGATCAGCCAGGACGTCGCCGACCGCGTCGGCAAGTGCTGGGGTCTGGGCTCCTCCACCACCAAGGATCCTGGGCCATGGGAGGGCGAGCAGCGCAACATGTGGAAGCCGACCCAGCAGGACGCGCTGTGGTTCCACGGCGGCAACCTGCACCAGTCGCGCCACTACTCGCTCTATCTCGCGCTGCAGCTCAAGGCCCGGTTCGAGGGGATCGAGACGCCGGTCTACAACCTGGCGCCCGTGCATCATCTCTCCTGAGCGCGCCCGCGGCGTAGTAACCCTGCCGAGTCGGCGCGTCTTGACCGGTGTCTCGCGAAGCGAGCGAGCCGCGTCGTAACCCTGCCGAGTCGGCGCATCTTGACCCGTGTCTCGCGAAGCGAAGCGAGCGAGCCGGTCAAGATGCGCC
>NZ_JBHWLY010000118.1:0-11133 GCF_042730435.1 Nocardioides sp. NPDC059952
GCGGAGAAGCCCAGCGGCTCCGGCGGCCCGACCAGCGGAGAAGCCCAGCGGCTCCGGCGGCCCGACCAGCGGAGAAGCCCAGCGGCTCCGGCGGCTCGACCAGCGGAGAAGCCCAGCGGCTCGACCAGCGGCGACCGACCAACCACAGAGATGGCAGGCTCACCCCGTGCCCTTCACCCACCGAATCGCGACCCGAGCAGACATTGCGGCCCTGACAGAGATCATGGACAAGTCGATCGCAGACCTCCAGAAGGGCTTCCTGACACAGGCCCAGATCACCTCGAGCAGAACCGTGATGGGCATCGACACCCAGCTGATCGAGGATGGCACCTATTTCGTGGTCGAAGAGGGCGGCGAGATCGCCGGCTGCGGCGGCTGGAGCAGGCGCGCGACGCTCTACGGCGGCGACCACACCTCCGGCCGCGAGCCGACGCTCCTGGACCCGAACAGCGACCCGGCCAGGGTGCGGGCGATGTACACCAACCCCACCTTCGCCCGACGCGGCGTAGGCAAGCTGATCCTGACCCTGTGCGAACAGGCAGCGGCAGCAGAAGGCTTCACGACCCTGGAACTGATGGGCACCCTGTCCGGCGAACCGCTCTACCAGGCGTACGGCTTCGAGCCAGTCGAGCGGATCACCGACGATCGCGGCGGCGCCCCCGTCCCACTGGTCCGGATGCGGAAGGTCATCTGAGTCAGCGGCCGGCGAAGCCGAGTCGCTCGAGCTGAGCTCGGAGCCGGTGTCGGCCGGCCATGCTGGCGGGACCGACGAGCCGAGCGAGGACGCGCTCGGACCAGCCGCCGCCGAGACCGTAGGTGGCGTTGTAGCTGCCCAGCCGGCTGTCGTACGCGGCGAGGTCGTCGGCGGCCGGGGGCGAGTAGGTCTCGTGGTGGAGGACGACGGACTGCGGAAGACGGGGCTTGACCCCGGCCGGCTCCGCCGGATCGGGTACGCCGACGGCGAGGCCGAAGACCACGAACGCGCCCGGAGGCAGGCCGATCTCGGCGGCGATCTCCTCGGGGTGGTTGCGGGCACCGCCGACGCAGACGGTGCCCAGGCCGAGCGAGGACGCGGCGACGATGGCGTTCTGGGCGGCAAGGGTGGCGTCGATGACGCCGAGGAGGGTCGACTCCAGGTAGTCGGTCGCCTCGACCCGCGTCCCGGCAGCGACCGCGAGCCCTCGCGCTCGGCTGAGGTCGGCGACCCAGAGCAGGAAGAGCGGTGCGGCCGCGATGAAGGCCTGATCACCGGCCAGCTCGGCCAGCCGCGCCTTGCGGTCCGGATCGCGTACCGCGACCACGCTCCACGTCTGCAGGTTGGACGAGGTCGGCGCCGAGGAGGCCGCCGCGACGATCGCGGTGAGCTGGTCCTCGGTGACCGGGTCAGCGAGGAAGGAGCGCACCGACCGGTGCCCGAGCTGGTGCTCGATCACCGCGCTGGTCGTGGCCAGGGCGGCGAGCGCAGGGTCTCGGTAGCGGGCGGAGATGGCGGAGCCGGTGGCAGTCTCGGTCACCCGACCAGGATAGTGCACCGAATGACTAGACAATGATGGCGTCCATGGACGCCGCCGGCCTACCCGTCGAGACGCTCCACCTCCGCGGCCGCGGAGTCCCGCGCGGCGACCGCCTCGGACACGGCCGTCTCTGCGGAGTCGCGGGCCTCCTCCGCCTCGGTGAGCTCGTCGTCGACGTCCACGGCGGACGCCTCCAGGTCCGCCAGCCGGCGGCGTACGTCCTCGATCTCCGACTTCACCTGGAGCGACTTCGCCTCGACGTCCTTGAAGGCCGACAGGGCCTTGTCCCGCTGAGCCTCGGCACCGGAGAGCGTGGACTCGGCCTCCGCCAGCGCCTCACGGGCCTCGTCGAGCGCCTCCGTGTCGGGTAGGTCCGGGACCGCGCGCAGCGGCTCCGGAGGCGGCGGTACGACCTCGGGGACCTCGAAGCCCAGAGCCTCCGGCGTCGCCACCGAACCGGCCGCGTCCACGGCGTCGACCCCGGTGGCGGCCAACGCGGAGACCAGCAGGCCGCTGCGGACCGCCTGAGCGGCCGAAGGGTCGATCATGGCCGCGGTCAGCGTCGCCTCGGCCTGGGCCGCCACCGCCTCCGTCACCCGGAGTCCGTGCTCGCGCGCGAGGCCGCGCGCCCGGGTCGTCACCGCCGCGGTCAGCTGACGCCGCTGCTTGGTGAGCTCCCGCAGCTGTGCCGCGTCCATGCCCGTCTGCGCCTCGCGCAGCAGGGCGCCGACCGAGATCACCTGCTCGACCTGCTCGGTCTCGTAGCGCACCAGCAGGTTCACCACCCACGCCGCGGTCGAGGGCTTCTTCAGCGCCTTGACCGGACCCGCCAGCGGCGTCCCCTTCAGGCTCTTGACCCGCGCGTCGCGCTCCGGGGTGAAGTCGGCCAGCGGCAGCCCGTAGAGCTCGGCCGCGATGTCGAGCAGCTCGGGGTCAGGTGCGTCGTCGCTCATGTCCGCCATCTCAGCACGTCGCCGACTACCGCGTCAGCAACCACTCGTCGTAGTCCGCGGCCTGTCGCTTGTGGAGCTCGCGCAGCGCGTCCTGCTCGACCCCGGCGAACGAGAGCCCGAGACGCTCCAGCGCCGCCGACCAGTCCGCGAAGTCGCGCAGCTCGCGGGTGAGTGCACCCGCGCCGATCCGGGTGTGGCGGATCGAGCGCACGGTGTCGGCGCCGGTCACGTCGCGTCGCTGCACGACGAGCTTGCTCGTGTAGGGCCCTGGCGGGGTCGACAGCGCCGGATGACGAACCGCGACCTCGTCCAGACCGACGACGCCACGGATGAGGTTGCCGTGGAAGGACCCTGCCGGATCGTGGTGGAAGGTCCACCCGTCATCGCCGACCCGCACGAGCCGGTAGACGAAGCCGTTCTGCCGGAAGTGGCCCTCGACCAGCGGCAGCGGATCACGGAAGGCGTCGCCGAAGCCCAGATCGGGCCACCAGCGCCCCTGCGGGTTGTCAGCGGTCGGCAGCCCGCGGACCTCGAAGGCGAGATGGTCCAGCTCCCCGCTGGGGCCGGTGGTCTCGATCAGCTGGCCGGGGCGGCGTACGACCTCGAACCCCAGCTCCTCCAGGACCAGCGCGACCAGACCGTTGTGGTGGAAGCAGTAGCCGGCGTTGCCGCCGGCAGCGACCCGTTCCAGGGTCTCCCCCGGGTCGACGGAGTGCGGCGCACCGATCGCGCCGATGGCCGCGAGCATGATCGAGAGGTTGTCGTAGGGAAGGGTGTCGAGATGGCGATGATGAAGATCGACCAGCGTCTTGTACGTCGCCTCCGGCCGTCCCTCGATGCCGAGCCGTCGCAGATAGCCGTCGATCATCGTTCATACCTTCCGTGCCGGTGGACCAGCGGGTCGGTGTCGTCACCGACCTCGAGCGACACGATCTCGCACGTCGCCAGGGCCGACCAGCCGATTTCCGTCATCGACACCAGGCGTACGCCGGCCCAGGTCGGCGCATCGGCGAGCCGCCGGCCGAACTCCGTCGTCTCCCACGAACCCGATCGGAACGCACCGCCCGGCGCGGGGGCGGTGCCCCCGAAGGCCTCGGCGAGGTCGCGATGGCGCCAGTGCAGCAGCGACACGACCCCGACGCCGGTCTCCTCGAGCTCGTCGCGGAGGTCGGAGTCGGGATCGAGCAGCCCGAGCACCGCCCCCGGGGAACCGTTGGCCACCATCAGCGAGGAGACCGTGAGCCCGGCCCAGGAACCGTCAGAGCCCGAGGTCCACAGCGAGACCCGCCCACCCAGACGACCGCGCAACCGGCGTACCGGATCCTCCGGCGTCGGGAACGGGTGGGACGAGTGGATCGTCAGGCTACGTCCTTCGTAGGCCGCGAGGAGTTCTTCTTCGCCGGCTTCTCGCCGTCGGCCAGCTTCTTGGCCTCGGTGGCGTACATGTCGACGTACTCCTGGCCGGAGAGCTTCAGGATCTCGTAGACGATCTCGTCGGTGATCGCGCGCAGGATGTAGCGGTCGTTGGTCATGCCCTCGTAGCGCGAGAAGTCCAACGGCTTGCCGTAGATGATCCGCGGCCGGACGATCTTGCCGAGCTTCTTGCCCGGAGGCGCGATCACATCGGTGCCGATCACGGCGACCGGGATCACCGGCGCACCGGTGTCCAGAGCCAGCCTGGCGATGCCGGTCCGTCCCCGGTAGAGCTTGCCGTCGTGGGAGCGGGTGCCCTCGGGGTAGATCCCGAAGAGCTCGCCCTCCCCCAGGACCCGCTTGGCGGCGATCAGCGCGCCCTCGGCCGCGGTGGCACCGGAACGGTCGATCGGGACGTTGCCCGTGCCGCTGAAGAACGCACGCTGCAGGAAGCCCTTCACACCCGTGCCGGTGAAGTACTCCGCCTTCGCCACGAACCGCACCATCCGCGGCGATCCGAGCGGCATGAAGAGCCAGTCGGCGTAGGAGAGGTGGTTGCTGGCCAGGATGGCCGGCCCCTTGCGCGGGAGGTTCTCGACACCCTCCCAGGACGGGCGGAACACGGTGCGCAGCAGCGGGCCGATCGCGACCCACTTCAAGAACGAGTAGAAGATCTTCGTCGACACCCCATCGCCTTCCCTATTTGCCTTCGACCGATGAGCCTATAACGAGACAGGTACTTGTACTCCCGCACCCTGTCATGAGATCCGGCTAGGCTGGAAGAGTGAGCGAGCGAGACGACCTACCAGAGGACACGACCGGGGCCTCCGACGACGCCTCCGTGCCCTCGGAGGACCACTCGTCGGACGACGAGGCATGGCGCGAGATCGTCGAGAACTACGGCGACCGCCCCGCCCTCGAGGAGGAGCCCGTTGCCCGCGATCTCTTCGAGAAGAAGATCGACATCGTCGAGACGGTCGACGAGCCGGACTCCTATGACGACATGTGGCGCGACGACGAGGAGGGCTACGTCCCTCCGCCTCCGCCGCCGCTGCCGAGGCCGACCCCGGCGCGCCTGCTCGCGTGGATCGGTGTGCTCGGCGCACCGGTCGCCGTGCTGGTGCTGATCGTGGTCACCCAGATCACCGACCGGAACTTCAGCAGCTGGGTCATCGGTGGCCTGGTCGCCGCCTTCCTGGCCGGCTTCGTCTACCTGCTGGTGACCATGCCGTCCGAGCCGCGCGACCCCTGGGACGACGGCGCTCGCGTCTAGCCCTCGCCGGTCAGGCGGCGGGCCAGGATGCTCGCGCCCACGACCCCCGCCTCGGCACCGAAGGCGGTCGCCACGATCGGTGGCACCTCGCGATGGAGACGGCCGACGAGCGAGGCCTCCAGAGCCGTGCGCGCAGGCGCCAGCAGCAGGTCGCCCGCGGTCGAGACTCCACCGCCGACGACCAACAGCTCGGGGTCGAAGGCGGCCACCAGGCCGGCCATCCCGACCCCCAGCCACGACCCCACCGACTCGTACGCAGCCAGAGCGAGCGCATCGCCGCGGGCCGCGGCGGCGGTGACCGCCGGGCCGGTGATCTTGAGCGGGTCACCCGCGGCGAGCTCGTCGAGCGCGCAGCCGGCGTACTCCTCGGTCTCCACGCGGGCACGCACGAAGGCGACCAGCGCGTTGCCGGAGGAGTACTGCTCCCAGCAGCCGGTGAGACCGCACTCGCACGGGAGGCCGCCGGGTACGACCTGCATGTGGCCGAACTCGCCGGCCATGCCGTTGCGGCCCCGGACGACCCGGCCGTCCATGACCACGGCGCCGCCGATGCCGGTGCCGAGGGTGATGAGCAGGCCTGAGTCGACACCACGCGCCGCGCCGAGCTCCAGCTCGGCCAGCGCCGCACAGTTGGCGTCGTTGTCGAGCGCCACCCGGGTGCCCCATCGCGAGGAGAGCCGAGTCAGAGTCGGCTCGCCGCGCCAGGGCAGGTGGGGAGCGAACATGACCCGCTCCCCGGCCGCATCGACGAACCCGGCGGCGGCCAGGCCGACGCCCGCGACGGGCCGGCCGGCGGCCACCTCGGTGACCGCCTCGGTCAGCGCGTCCTCCACCAGCTCGAGCTCGACCCGGCGTCCGGGCGTGCTCCGCTGAGCGGTGCGGAGAACCTCACCGGCCGGCGAGACCTCCGCCGCGAGCACCTTGGTGCCGCCGATGTCGACCCCGATGTGCAGACTCACTTGTGGTGGCTCACTTGCGAGCCAGGTCCGCGGCGCCGATCAAACCTGCCTGGTTGCCTAGCGTCGCCTTGCGGACGTCGAGCATCGGCCGGTGTCCGCGGCCGGTCAGCTGGGCCTGGAAGGCACGCCGGGCGGGCCCGAGCAGCAGGTCGTCGGCCTCGGCCACTCCGCCGCCGATGGCCACCACGGCCGGGTCCAGCACGGCAGCGATCGAGGCGATCCCCTCGCCGAGCCAGATGCCGAGGTCGGTCAGCGCCTCGATCGCGAAGGCGTCCCCGTCGCGGGCCGCCTCGGTGATCAGAGGGCCCTTGATCTTGTCGAGATCACCCTCGGCCCTGTCCAGGACGTCGCGGGCCAGCAACGAGCCACCACGCGCGGCGGAGCGGACGTTGCGCACCAGGGCCGACCCCGAGGCGTACTGCTCCCAGCAGCCGCGGTTGCCGCAGCCGCACAGGTGGCCGTTGGGCACGACCCGCATGTGGCCGATCTCGGCGCCGACGCCGAAGGCGCCACGGTAGAGCTCGCCCTCGAGCACCAGGCCGCCGCCGACACCGGTGCCGACGGTCACCAGCATCATGTTGTCGACCTCGGCACCCGCGCCGTACTCGAACTCGCCCCACGCAGCCGCGTTGGCGTCGTTCTCGATCACGACCGGCAGCTCGAGGACCTTCTCCAGGCGCTCCTTGAGCGGTACGTCGCGCCAGGCGATGTTGGGCGCGAACATGACCGTCGAGCGGCCCTTGTCGATATAGCCCGCGGCGCCGATGCCGACGCACTCGATCGCGTGTCGGGTCTTGAGCTCCTGGACCACCTCGATGATCGCGGCCTCGATGGCCTCCGGGCTCTTCGCCGGCGACTCGACGCGGTGGTCCTCGATGATGGTGCCGTCGTGGTCGACGACGCCGCCGAGGATCTTGGTGCCCCCGACGTCGACGCCACAGGCGAGCTTCTTCGTCGTCGTCATGCCTCAGCTCCAGCCGTCGAGATCGATCGGGTCGACCCTCGAAGAGCGTCGCGCCCAGTCCCGGGTCGCATCTTCCTCAGCCCGCACGCCATCACCGTGTGCATCCTCGTCTTCACTAGGGCCAGCACCCGGACTCGTGGCCGCCGCGTTGAGCACCGTGACCGCGGCCTGCATCAACGATGCGGCAGCGCTGGCCAGGTGCACCTTGACCTCCGGACTCGACTCCCGGAGGACATGTACGGTACGGCACAGCGGGCAGTAGGCACACTCGGGAGCCCCGGTATCGAGATGCTCCCCGAGCCCCTCCGCGAAGTGGCCGATCCGGGAGTCCTTGGCCCACTCCCCGATGGCCTCCATCAGCCGGCCGAGCTCCTCGGCGGTCGACCCCAACGGCTCATCGGCCCACTCGTGGCGCTGCTCGCTCACGATTACTCACTCTCGGTGTTCGTCGTCTGGCGAGAAAACGTTACTCGCAGCTCCCCGCCCTCGACCCGCGCCCCGCTGACGCGCATCCGGGCGAGCGCGGCGGGAAGGGTCAGCAGGCGCCTGTAGGACCCCACGGTGATCGCCAGCTCGTCGCCGTTGCGGCCCAGCTGCACCTGGTCGCGCTCGACCCACTGGGCCAGCCCGGGCAGCGCCAGGCGGACGATCGTGGCCTCGCCGGTGGTCTCGGTGCGGAACGGGGCCGCGGTCGCGGGGACGGCCAGCGGGTCGATGCTGCCGGACCAGGCGTACGCGGCCTCGGCGACCTCCCTCAGGTCCTCGACGCCCACCGGCTCGGTCGGCCGGTAGAACGAGCGCCAGACCGGCAGGCCCTCGAAGGAGGCGTCGACGTCGCCGAGCACGTCGTCCTGGGCCTTCACCCAGCCGGCGCGCCAGTCGTCGGAGCCGCCGGCCGGGAAGATCCGGTTGGCGACGACACCGTCGACGCGGTAGCCGTAGAGGGAGAGCGTCGTCCAGGACCGTCGTGCCTCGGCGAGCACGACCCTCTCGGGAGTCAGCACGATGCGTACGGACGCCTCGGGCCCGGACAGCAGGGCACGGACCTCGGCGAGCTCGTCGTGGAGCCGGACCAGGGCGTCGAAGACGGAGTCGCCGGGCATCGGCACCCCGGCGGCCTTGGTCAGGACCGGCTTGAGCGCCTTCACCATCTTGCGCTGCACCGGGAGGATGCGCTCGAGATACCAGCCCAGTGCCTCGGGAAGGGCGAGCAGCCGCAGCGTCTCGGCGGTCGGGGCACAGTCGACCACGATCGTGTCCCACTCCCCCGAGCCCGCCATCCGGCGAAGCTCCAGGAGCGCGAAGACCTCCTCGGCGCCGGGGACGACGGTGAGCTCCTCGGCCGCGATCCGGTCCACCCCGATCGTGTCCAGGACGCTCAGCAGATAGCCCTGCACCTCGGCCCACGACTCCTCGAAGCGGCGCTGGGCGTCGACGTGCTGGACGTAGAGGTGCTCGGTGACCTGGACCGGCTCCGAACCCAGCGCGCTGTCGACCCCGAAGGCGTCGCCCAGGGAGTGGGCAGCATCGGTCGAGAGGACCAGCGTCCGCAGCCCGCGGGCCGCGGACATCGCCGCGGTTCCGGCCGAGACGGTCGACTTGCCGACGCCGCCTTTGCCGGTGAAGAGGAGGATCCTCAAGCTTCGACCCTCTGCTTCAGGCCTCGTAGGGCGGTGTCGATCAGGACCTTCTCGCCCTTGCGCTTGAGCATGCCGATCAGCGGGATGCTCAGGTCGAGCGCGAGCCGGTAGGTGACCTCGGTGCGACCACCGAGGTCGCGCAGTATGTAGGCGCCGTCCATCGACCGCAGCAGGTTGCCCTTGACCAGCGACCAGGTCACCTGGCGGTCCCCGTCCCAGTCGTACGCCAAGGTGTATTCGTCCTTGATCGGCGCGACGTCGAGCACGAAACGGACCTGCTCGGCCCGCCCGTCGACGCCGGTCTCCAGGACGCTGACCTCCTGCATGCCCTTCGCCCAGGCCGGATAGGACTTGAAGTCCGCGATCACCGCCATCACTGCCGAGGGCGCGGCCTCGATCACGATCGTCGAGGTGGTCTGATCGGCCATCGGTGGTGTCCTCACTCCCTGACTTGCTAGGTGTCATGGAGCGTACCGGATAGCATCCCGGTGAAATGGTCGGGCTGTGACCGGGGTAACCTCCGTTTCGTACCCACCTACCATCAGTATGCGGAGGCCCCTGTGCGTGAGTTCTCCACGCCCGCGACGTACGTTGTTCCCCCCACCGGCAGCCTGAGCGACGACGTCGTACGCAACGCCGCCGAGGCACCCGATGTCGCCGTCCTCAGCCGGCCGGGCGCCGACGGCACCTGGGTCGACGTGACGTCGTCCGAGTTCCTCGCCGAGGTCTCGGCGGTCGCCAAGGGACTGATCGCGGCCGGTGTGGGTGCTGGGGACCGGGTCGCGCTGCTCTCGAAGACGCGCTACGAGTGGACGCTGATCGACTACGCGATCTGGTTCGCCGGCGCGACGACGGTGCCGATCTACGAGACCTCCTCGGCCGAGCAGATCGAGTGGATCCTCCAGGACTCCGCGACCGTGGCGGTCATCGCCGAGGACGCCGGCCACATCAGCCGGATCAGCGAGGTCCGCGCGGGTTGCACCGCGCTCAACAACGTGTGGTCGATCAACGACAACGCCGTCGACCTGCTGGTCAAGCTCGGCACCGACGTCACCGACGAGCAGCTCGAGGCCCGCCGCAGCGCGGTCACCCCCGAGGACACCGCGACACTGATCTACACCTCCGGCACCACCGGGCGCCCCAAGGGCTGCGTGCTCACCCACGGCAACTTCATGTTCGAGCTCGGTGTCGTCGTCGACTCGCTCGACGCCCTGTTCAGCATCCAGGGGCGCTCGACGCTGCTGTTCCTCCCTCTGGCGCACGTCTTCGCGCGGATCATCCAGATCGGCTGCATCAAGTCCCGCACCCGGCTGGGCCACACCCCCGACATCAAGAACCTCGTCGCCGACCTCGGCACCTTCCAGCCGACCTTCGTGCTGGCCGTGCCGCGGGTGTTCGAGAAGGTCTACAACACCGCCTCGCAGAAGGCCGTCGCCGACGGCAAGGGCCGCATCTTCGACATGGCCACCGAGGTCGCCATCGAATACTCCCGGGCCACCGAGACCGGCAAGGCGCCGTTCCTGCTCGCCGCCAAGCACAAGCTGTTCTCCAAGCTCGTCTACGGCAAGCTCCTCGCCGCGCTCGGCGGCAACTGCTCCTACGCGGTCTCCGGCGGCGCTCCGCTCGGTGACCGTCTCGGCCACTTCTACCGCGGCATCGGCGTCACCGTCCTGGAGGGCTACGGCCTCACCGAGACGACGGCGGCACTCACCGTCAACCTGCCCGAGGCGTTCAAGATCGGCACCGTCGGTCGGCCGCTTCCCGGCACCTCGGTGCGCGTCGCCGACGACGGCGAGCTGCTCTTCAAGGGTGGCCAGGTGCTTCGCGAATACTGGCAGAACCCGACCGCCACCGCCGAGGCCAAGACCGCGGACGGCTGGTTCCACTCCGGCGACCTCGGCGAGGTCGACGACGAGGGCTTCGTCAAGATCACCGGCCGCAAGAAGGAGATCCTGGTCACCGCCGGCGGCAAGAACGTCGCCCCGGCCGTCCTCGAGGACCGCCTGCGCGCCCACGTGCTCGTCGACCAGTGCGTCGTCGTCGGCGACGGTCAGCCGTTCATCGGCGCGATCGTCACCATCGACCCCGAGGCGCTGCCCACCTGGGCCGAGGCCAACGGCAAGTCCGGCAGCATCGAGGACCTCGTCGAGGACGAGGACCTGCGCGCCGTGATCCAGGGCGCCGTCGACGACGCCAACAAGGCGGTCTCGCAGGCCGAGTCGATCCGCAAGTTCGTGATCATCCCCGAGTCGTGGACCGAGGAGGGTGGCCAGCTCACCCCCAGCCTCAAGCTCAAGCGCAACGTGGTCATGCGCGAGTTCTCGCACGAGGTAGACGCGCTCTACGCAAAGTAAAGCTGTTCTGGTGCTGCCGAGTCGGCGCATCTGACCCCGTGCCTCGCGAAGCGAGCGAGAGGC
>NZ_JBHWLY010000119.1:0-11019 GCF_042730435.1 Nocardioides sp. NPDC059952
GGCGTGTCGAGACCAACACGGTGCCATCGGGCGCAGAGGGGACCGTGTTGGTCTCGACACGCTCGGCCGCAGGCGGCCTCGCGGCTCGACCAGCGCGAGAAACTACTTCTCGGAGCGCTCGGGGATGCGCCAGGCGGCGGCGTTGTTGTCGAAGGCGTCCAGGCCGCGCGACTGGCGGATGAAGCCCCATGCGAGCGGGCCGAGGAGCAGCATCGCGCCGCCGAGGAGCAGCAGGAAGGTGGCGTCGGCGCCGAGCATCTTGGCGCCCGAGAGCGTCAGCATGATGACGATGCCGCGCCGGATGACCGACTGGGAGACCCAGCGGGCCATCCGGGAGCCGAGGAAGGTGCCGGGGGTGCCACCGAGGATGAGCGGGATCAGGACCGCCCATTCGACGCCGTGGTTGAGCACTTGGCCGATCGCGGCGGCCAGGACGAGCGGCACCGCCTGGAGAAGGTCGGTGCCGACCAGCTTGACCGCGGAGAGGGTCGGGTAGACCAGCAGCAGCGCGATCATGATGACCGAGCCGGAGCCGACCGAGGTGATGCCGACCAGGAGACCGCCGAGCGCGCCGATGACGATGGTGAGGAGCGGCTTCAGGCGGGGATCTTCGTCGGGAGCCTCGTTGCCGGCGGCGACCTGGCGCAGCTGCAGGTACATCCGGAACATGTAGGAGGCCGCGGCGAAGAGCAGCGCACCGCCGAGGATCAGCTTGAGGAAGTGGTCGGTGTCGCCGGGTGCCAGCTTGTGGACGAAGGTGCCGAGGAAGGCGCACGGCACCGAGCCGATGATCAGGTAGGCCGCCAGCCGGATGTTGGGCGAGCCGTGGCGCCAGTGCACCGCGGCGCCGACCGACTTGTTGACCGAGGCGGCGACGAGGTCGTTGGCGACCGCGGTCGTCGGCGGCACCCCGAGGAAGATCAGGGCCGGTGTCATCAGCGCGCCACCGCCCATGCCGGTCAGCCCGACGACGATGCCGATGCCGAAGCTGACCACGAGCACGCTGAATGCGTCTTGGGTGAGGAGGTCGGCGAACACGGGGCAACTCTCACATAGTGTCGCCCCCATGCCAGCACCCGTGCCGTTCGCCGAGATCATCCGCTCCGACTTCGTCGAGGGACACCATTACGGGTCCGCCGTCTCCCTGGCGGCCGACGGCACCGTGGCCTGGTCGCTCGGCGACGTCGAGTCGCCGATCCTGCCGCGCTCCTCGAACAAGCCGGTCCAGGCCCTCGCGATGGTGATCCTCGGCCTCGACCTGCCGCCCGACCTGCTCGCCCTCGCCTGCGCCTCTCACTCGGGTGAGGCGTTCCACCAGGAAGGCGTACGCCGCATCCTCGCCACCGTCGGCCTCGACGAGTCCGCGCTCGGCAACATCGAGGACTACCCGTTCGGGGTCGAGGCGCGGGAGGAGGCGCTCCGTCGCGGCGAGCCGAAGACCCGGCTGGCGATGAACTGCTCCGGCAAGCACGCCGCGATGCTCGCCACCTGCGTCGCCGCCGGCTGGCCGCTGGAGGGCTATCTGGATCCGAAGCACCCGCTCCAGGAGGGGATCTGCGAGGTGCTCGAGGCGTGCACCGGCGAGACCGCGTACGCCACCGTCGACGGCTGCGGGGCACCTGCCCTGTCCGCGTCGCTGACCGGGCTGGCACGGGCGTTCTCGACGATCGGCTCGGCGGTCGACGGTCCGGCCGCGCGGGTCGCCGAGGCGATCCGGTCCCACCCCGAGTACGTCTCGGGCACGACGCGTGACGAGGTCGCGCTGCACCGGGCCGTACCGGGCCTGATCGGCAAGCTGGGCGCCGAGGCGGTCTACGCCGTCGCGCTTCCGGACGGCCGTGCGTGGGCGCTGAAGGCCGACGACGGCGGTGACCGGGCGCGAGCGGCGGTGATGGCCGCCGCGCTGCTGCGGGACGGGGTCGGTGACCTCGACGGGGTCGACGCCGACGCCTTGCGGGCGACCGGGGACGCGCCGATCCTCGGCGGCGGGGTCCGGGTGGGCGAGGTCCGCGCGCTCCTGTGAGTTGCTAGCGGCCGGCTAGCGAGGTTGCGATCCAGGTTTCACGCATGTTTCCGCCGGTTGATGAAGCAACTAGTGGGTGATGTGTGTCACTTCGGTTGCCCAGGACTTGTGATTGCTAGCAATTGTTAGCACACTGGAGTCATGGTCAAGAGCAAGGTCACGAGTGCGGTAGGCACGCTCGGCGAGTATCTGAAGGAACAGAGGATCTCGGCTGAGATGTCTCTGCGTCAGCTCGCCGACCAGGCAGGTGTGTCCAACCCCTACCTCAGCCAGATCGAGCGCGGTCTGCGCAAGCCATCGGCTGAGGTCCTCCAGCAGATCGCCAAGGCGCTGCGGATCTCGGCGGAGCAGGTCTACGTCCGTGCCGGGATCCTCAGCCCCGACTCCAACGTCGGGGGGTCCGTGGAGCTCGCGGTGCTCGCCGACCCGAACCTGACCGAGCGGCAGAAGCACTCGCTGCTCGACGTCTATCACTCGTTCCTTGCTCTCAACAGTCGTGTCACCGACGATGCGCCGGCCGCCGATGAAACCGCTGAACCCCATCACGAGGAGAACCCAGATGCCCACGCTGCCCAAGATTGAGACCACCAAGCCCCTCAACGCCGTCGCCGGCGTCGCCGACCTCGCCTACGAGACCGTCAAGAGCTATGCCACCGACCTGCAGAAGAAGGTCGACGACTACCGCTCCGAGGCGACCACCAAGCTGACCGACGCCCGCTCCAAGGCGACCGAGAAGGCCACCGCCTACCGCACCCAGGCGACCGAGAAGGCGACCGCTGCCAAGACCACGGTGACCGGCTTCGACCCGAAGACCCTCCCGGCCCTGGCCAAGGAGCAGTACGCAGTCCTGCCCGAGAAGCTGAAGACCACCGTCAAGGCCAAGCTCGACGAGACCACCGACTCCGCCACCGGCACCTACGACAAGCTCGCCACCCGCGGTGAGACCTTCGTCGCGAAGTTCAAGAAGGCCGAGGCCGCTGAGGCCCCGGTCGAGGCGCCCAAGGCCGAGGCCCCTAAGGCTGAGGCCCCCAAGGCCGAGGCCCCCAAGGCCGAGGCCGCTCCGGCCGAGAAGCCGGCCCCCGCGAAGAAGGCTCCCGCCAAGAAGACGGCCGCCAAGAAGGCCTGATCCTGGCCCAGCACGCCCGACGGCTCACCGAGGTAACTCGGTGAGCCGTCGCTTGTTTCATGGAGTTCCACAAGGAGAGTGCGCGTTGACCGAGTTACCTCGGTGAACATCCGCCCGAGATCAGCTCGGGTAGTCGGCGCCCGCGGCCTGGCGGGCCTCCCAGGCGGTGGCGACCATGGAGCGCAGGTCGTGGCGCATCTCCCAGTCGAGGTCGCGCCGGGCGAGCTCGCCGGTCGCGACGATGCGGGCGGGGTCACCGGGACGGCGCGGCTTGATGACCGGCTCGAAGTCGATGCCGGTGACCTCGCGGATGGCGTCCATGATCTGGCGCACGGAGGAGCCGTCGCCCGAGCCGAGGTTGTAGACCGGCTCGAGGTCCTTGCCCTCGGCGAGCCGCTTGGCGGCGACGACGTGGGAGTGGGCGAGGTCGGCGACGTGCACGTAGTCGCGTACGCAGGTGCCGTCGGGGGTCGCGTAGTCGTCGCCGTTGATCTGCGGCGTCTTGCCCTTGGCCAGCGCGTCGAAGACGAGCGGGAAGAGGTTGTGGGGGCTGGTGTCGTAGAGGTCCTTGCTGCCGGAGCCGACGACGTTGAAGTAGCGCAGGCTGGTGTGCGCGAGCCCCTCGGCACGCGCCACGTCGGCGATCAGCCACTCGCCGATCAGCTTCGACTCGCCGTAGGGGCTCTCCGGGTTGGTCGGCGTGGTCTCGGTGACCAGGTCGACATCAGGGGTGCCGAAGGTGGCCGCGGACGAGGAGAAGACCAGCTTGTCGACACCGGTGGCCGTCATCGCCTCGAGGAGGTTGGCGGTGCCGGTGACGTTCTGTGCGTACGTGTGCAGCGGCCGCTGCACCGACACGCCTGCGTACTTGAAGCCGGCGAGGTGGATGACTCCCTCGACGCCGTGGTCGGAGATCGCCTGCTCGATCGCGGACCTGTCCAGCAGCGTCGCCTCGACGAAGGCGACGTTGTCGGGCACGAACTTCGCGAATCCCGAGGACAGGTCGTCGATGACGACCGGCTCGATGCCTGCGTCGAGCAGTGCCTGCACGACGTGCGATCCGATGTAGCCCGCGCCTCCGGTAACCAACCAACTCATGCGATGAAGATAGCGGGGTGTCCTGAGCGGTTAGGTTTGCGGGGTGAGGCTCCTGCACGGTGACGGCGACCCGACGACCCCCGAAGGCCTGCGCGCGATCTACGCACCGTCACGCCTGCCGTGGCTGCGGGCCAACATGGTCAGCTCCCTGGACGGTGCGGCCACCGGCTCCGACGGCCGTTCCGGCACGGTCAACAACGCCGTCGACGTCGACGTCTTCCACGTCCTGCGCGACCTCGCCGACGCCATCCTGGTCGGGGCGGGGACCGCCGTCGCCGAGACGTACGCCGCCACGGGGACGCCCATCGTCATCGTCTCCCGCCGCGGCCGGGTCCCCGACGACCTCCGCGGCTGCGAGCCCGGCACGGTCCGGCTCGCCACGGTGGCCGAAGCGCCCGGCCTGGACGCCGCGCGCGAGGAGATCGGCGAGGAGAACGTCTACGTCACCGGCACTTCCGAGGTCGACCTGCCGGGGCTCCTCGACCGGCTGCACGAGGAGGGCCTGCGCCACGTGCTCTGCGAGGGCGGCCCGGCCCTTCTCGGCTCGCTGCTCGAGGCCGGTGTGGTCGATGAGCTCTGCCACACGATCACGCCCAAGCTCCTCGCCGGCGACGGCAGACGGATCGTGACCGGGCCGCCGACCGACGTACCGGTGTCTCTCGGCTCGCTCATCGAGCACGAGGGCACGTTGCTCGGACGTTGGCTCGTAACGACCTGACGTTCACGGTCAGTTTCCGGTAACGAAATCTTGAGACCGAGAGTTTTACTCTTGACGGGGTCCGAGCCAGCCGCTTGACTCACCGATCGTGCCAGGTATGACGGCCGTCACCACCAAGCGACCACGTCAGGCACTCTCGGGAAGGCGCATACGGGAGTGGCTGATCTTTCTGGCGTTCGTCGCGCCCAACGTCGCCCTGATCGTGGTCTTCACCTATAGGCCGCTCTTTCAGAACATCTACTACTCGACGCTCAACTGGACGCTGGGTTCGAAGTTCGCGACCCCGGTCGGGCTGGGCAACTACCGCGACTTCTTCACCTCCGGCGAGGCGAGGGAGGTGCTGACCACGACGGCGATCTTCACCGTCGCGACGGTCGGTCTCACCCTTGCCCTGGGTCTCGGTGTCGCGCTGGCGCTCAACCGCAAGCTTCCCGGTGCCGGGTTCGCGCAGGCGACGGTCTTCGCGCCCTACATCCTCTCCGGCTACGGCGTCGGGCTCGCCTGGCTCTACATCTTCGACCCCAACATCGGCGCGCTCTCGGCGATCCTGCGCGACGTCGGTCTGAACAGCCCGGAGTGGATCAACTCGCCTCGGTGGACGCTGACGATGGTGATCATCGTCTATGTCTGGAAGAACCTCGGCTACGCC
Organism: Nocardioides sp. NPDC059952; assembly: GCF_042730435.1. Lineage (NCBI taxonomy): Bacteria > Bacillati > Actinomycetota > Actinomycetes > Propionibacteriales > Nocardioidaceae > Nocardioides > Nocardioides sp. NPDC059952. The sequence continues at coordinate 5,615 of NZ_JBHWLY010000119.1, forward strand.
GCGGTCATCTACCTGGCCGGCCTCCAGGCGGTGCCGGGCGACGTGCTGGAGGCGGCCGATCTCGACGGTGCCGGTCCGGTGAGGCGGTTCTTCACGGTGACCCTGCCGCTGCTCTCGCCGACCACGTTCTTCCTGCTGGTCACCACGATCCTCAACAGCCTGCAGGCCTTCGACCTGCTGATCGCGATGGACAAGCTCGGCCGGGGCGCCCGCACCCTGATCTTCGACGCCTACCTGACCGGTTTCAAGGAGCAGAGCCAGGCGGGCTACTCAGCGATGCTGTCCACGGTGCTCTTCGCGATCCTCGTGGTGATCACGCTCGTCCAGCTGATCGTCGTGGAGAGGCGGGTCCACTACCGATGAGCACCACGACTGCTCCCTCACGAAGAGTGCGGCTCACGCCGCTGACCGTACGCGACTACCTCGTGCTCCTGCTCGCGGTGCTCGTCGTCGTGCTGCCGCTCGGCTACATGATCCTGGCCTCCTTCAAGGGCCCCGGCGACCTGGCGACCACCGACCTGGTCGTCTTCCCCGAGGTCTGGAAGCCGGAGAACTACTCCGAGGCCGCGTTGAAGGTCCCCTTCGGACGCCTCTTCCTCAACTCCACCATCGTCACGGTCGTCGGCGCGGGGCTGAAGGTGCTGCTGGCGATCCTGACGGCGTACGGCCTGGTCTTCTGCGAGTTCCCCGGCAAGAAGTACGTCTTCTGGGGCGTGCTCGCCACGATGATGGTGCCGCCGCAGGTCACCGCGCTGCCCAACTACGTCTTCATCAGCAGCCTCGGGGGCGAGAACACCTACTGGGGACTCATCCTGCCGGGCCTCGGCACCGGCTTCGGTACGTTCCTGCTGCGCCAGGCCTTCATGCAGCTCCCCTACGAGGTGATCGAGGCGGCTCACCTCGACGGCGCCGGCCACTGGCGGAGGCTGTGGCACTGCGTGGTGCCGATGTCGCTGCCGTCGATCGCGACGGTGGCCCTGGTCAACGTGGTCTACGAGTGGAACGACTACCTGTGGCCGCTGATCATCATCACCGACCCCGCGATGATGACGCTGCCGCGGGGTCTGACGCTGCTGCAGAACAGCGAGTCCGCGGCCAGCTCGTTCGGCGTCCTGATGGCCGGCACCGTGATGGTGCTGCTGCCGATCCTCGTCGTCTTCGCGTTCCTGCAGCGTCACATCGTCAACGGCTTCACCCAAGGCGGCGTCAAAGGCTGACGTTCTCAGCCCACAGTTGGCACAACAGGGAAAGGATGCTTCATGAATACCTCGTCCAACCTGCATCGCTCGGGTCTGATCCTGGACCGACGACGGTTCCTCGGCCTCAGCGCCCTGGGCATCTCCGCGGCGGCGCTGTCCGCCTGCGGCGGCGGGCCCTCGACAAGCGGCGGCGGCGGCGCTGCCAGCGCCGTCGAGCAGATCGACTTCAGCGGTGTGAAGCCGGCCAAGGAGGTCACCTTCTGGACCTCCAACCCCGGTGACTCGATCAAGGTCAGCACCGAGATCGTCAACGCCTTCAACGCCTCCCAGTCCGACATCACCGTCAAGCTCGTCACGGCCGGGGCCGACTACGAGGAGATCGCGCAGAAGTTCCAGACGGCGCAGACCGGCGGCGACCTGCCCGACATCATCAACCTGTCGGACGTGTGGTGGTTCCGCTACAAGATGAACGACCAGATCATCCCGCTCGACTCCCTCTTCGAGGCGCTGGAGTTCGACACCGACGACTACGTCGACTCGCTGCTGGCTGACTATCTCTACGACGACGCCCACTGGGCGGTTCCGTGGGCGCGCTCGACGCCGCTCTTCTACTACAACAAGGACCACTGGAAGAAGGCCGGCCTCTCCGACCAGGGCCCGCAGTCCTGGGAGGAGTTCGACGAGTGGAAGACCGAGCTCGCCGCGACCAGCGGTGCGAAGTTCGCCTTCCAGTTCCCGGCCCTGGCGGGCTACGCCGGCTGGACCCTGCAGAACAACCTCTGGGGCTGGGGCGGCGGCTGGTCGAAGGAGGAGTCCTTCGACATCACCTGCAACTCGGCCGAGGCGGTCGAGGCGCTCTCCTTCCTCAAGGACTGGGTCTACAAGGACAAGGTCGCCGGGGTCGCCGGCGTCGACCAGATCCAGGACTTCGCGGCGGGTGTAGCCAGCGCCACCGTCGGTTCGACCGGTGACCTGATCAACGCGATCACCTCGGCGAAGTTCGACGTCGGCGTCGCACCGCTGCCCGCCGGGCCGGCGGAGACCGAGCGGATCTGCCCGACCGGCGGCTCGGGCGTCGGCATCCCGAAGGACATCAGCCCCGAGCGGCAGCTCGCGGCCGGCACCTTCATCAAGTTCCTCACCGAGCCCGAGCAGGCGATCAAGTTCTCCGAGGCGACCGGCTACGTGCCGATCCGCAAGTCCGCCGACCCCGCCGCGATCCTGCAGAAGACCCCGCAGGCGCAGGTCGCGATCGACCAGCTCCCCAACACCCGCTCGCAGGACTACGCCCGAGTCTTCCTGCCCGGTGGTGACCTGGAGATGGCCAACCACATGGCCTCGATCCTCACCGAGAACAAGGACGTCCAGACCGAGATGGACAGCCTCAAGGCGGCGCTGGAGAAGATCTACACCGACCAGGTCAAGCCGCACATCTGATGAACACGGCGTAGGGCACCCTGCGGGGTGCCCTACGCTCGGTTCTCGTGAGCGAGGACTTGGTAGTGGAGCGACGCCCGGGCGTCGTACAGGTGACCTTCAACCGGCCGCAGAAGCACAACGCCTTCACGCACGCGATGTACGGCGCGCTGCACGACCTGTGCGACGAGCTGGCCACCGACGAGTCGGTGAAGGTGCTGGTGCTGGCCGGCGCCGGCGGGCGGGCGTTCGCCGCCGGCAACGAGATCTCCGACTTCCTCTCCCGCGACGCGGTGGACTACGAGGACTGGATCCGCTCGCTGCTCGAGAAGCTGTTCGCGCTCCCGCAGGTCACCATCGCCGCGGTCGACGGCGTCTGCGTCGGCGGCGGGCTCGCGGTCGCGACCCACTGCGACCTACGGGTCGCGACACCGCACTCCCGCTTCGGCTACCCGATCGCGAAGACCCTCGGCAACGCGCTCGCGGCCTCCATCGTCTACCGCGCCGCCGCCGTCTTCGGCGAGCCGATCGTGCGCGAGATGCTGCTCGCCGCCCGGCTGGTCGGTGCGGACCGCGCCTATGCCACCGGCGCGCTGACCGCCGTCACCGACTCGCTGGCCGACGAGGTCGACGCGCTGGTCGAGGGCATCCTGCCGCTCTCCGGCGTCACCGTCCGGGCGACCAAGTCCCAGCTCGCCGCCTTCGCTGCTCGCGCCGAGGCCTCGCCGGAGGGTGATGAGGACCTGCTGCGCGAGGTCTACACCGGCGCCGACTTCAAAGAGGGCGTACGCGCGTTCCTGGCCAAGGAGAAGCCCGCCTTCCGCTGACCAATCTCCGTTGACGCCGGCGCCGGGTCGACCGACGATGACGTATGCCCTCCGAGCAGAACAAGACGTACGTCGAGACCGACCGGTTCCGCGACGCGCTGATCCGGCAGAGTGATATCAGCGGCCTGGAGATCCGGGACTGCTGGTTCGAGAGCCGGCTGAAGATCGTCGACGCCTGGGGCAAGGACGTCTATCTCGGCGGTGACTTCGGCCGGGTCGTGGTCAACGACGTCGACGTCACCGCCTACGTCGACGCCGAGCTCGACCGGGTCGAGCCCAACCGGGTCCTCGCCCGGGAGGCGAGCGCGCCCGACGACTTCCGCGCGGCCTGGGACGCCATCGAGGCGACGTGGGCAGCGACCGTGGAGGAGGCGCGTGGCCTGCCCGAGGAGCTGCTCCACGAGCAGGTCGACGACGAGTGGTCGTTCGTGGAGACGCTGCGCCACCTGCTCTATGCGAGCGACAAGTGGTTCGGCGCGCCGGTGCTCGAAGAGGACTCGCCTTATCACCCGCTCGGCTACGGGCCGATGGATCCAGTGGGCGAGCTCGGTCTCACGCCGGACGTGAAGGCGAGCCTCGACGAGGTGCTCGAGCCGCGGCTGGCAAGGATGGCCACGATCCGCCGCTACGTCGACGCCCTGACCGCCGAGGAGCTCGACCGGAGCTGCTCGCGCAAGCCGGTCGGCAACGATCAGACGGCCGACTACGCCGTACGGAAGTGCCTCGGGGTCGTCCTCGGGGAAGAGGCCGAGCACCACCGATATGCCGTACGCGACCTGGCGGTTCTATCCGCTGGCTGAGGTGGCCCGACGCCCCTACGATGTCGCCGTGAAGGTGTTCGGATGGACCGTGCTGAGCCTGGTTTTCGTCGACGAGCTGCTGGCGATGGCCGCGTTCGGGGTGTGGGGCTGGGAGCACGAGCCGCGGTGGCTGCTGGTCTGGCTGCTGCCGGTGGTGGCGATGTTCGCCTGGTGGCTGTTCGCCTCGCCGAAGGCGGCTCGTGGTGGGCCCGTGGTCCGGCCGGTCGTGAAGGTGATCGTCTTCGGGCTCGCCTCGCTGGCGCTCCTCGATGCCGGTCACCCTGGCTGGGCGCTCGCCCTGCTGGTCTTCTCGGTCGTCGTGAACGGCCTGGCCCAGATCCCCGCGATCAGCCGGCTGCCCACCGATGTGCTTCGAGAAGACTCGGCCCGTACCAGGTGATCAGCCGGCCGCTGACCAGCTCGGTCGGCGTCCGCGCGAAGGCCTCCGGGCCGTCCCCGGCGGTGAAGACGTACGGCTCGTCGGGGAGCAGCACGACATCGGCCCCGGCGCCGTCGATCTCGGCCAGATCGACGTGCGGATAACGGTCGGCCTGCTCGCCGAAGGCGTTCTCCCAGCCCAGCCGCCGCAGCAGGTCGCCGGTGAACGTCCGGGAGCCGACCACCATCCACGGGTCACGCCAGATCGGGACGGCGACCCGGCGGGTGACCTGGGGGAGCGGCCCGCACCAGAGCCGGCGGGCCTCCGCGAGCCAGTCGGGGCGGTCCCAGCCGAGCCCGTCGAGGAGCCGTTCCATCGAGCTGATGGCGTCGGGGACCGTCTCGATGTCCGTCACCCAGACCCGGATGCCCCGCTCCCGCAGTCGGCGTACGTCCAGCTCCCGGTTCTCCTCCTTGTTGGTCACCACCACGTCCGGCGCCAGCGCCGCGATCGCGGCCAGATCGGGGTTCTTGGTGCCACGCACGCGGGGTACGTCCAGGTCGGCCGGATGCGTGCACCAGTCCGTTGCCCCGACCAGCCGGTCCGCCGCGACCGAGGCGAGCGCCTCGGTCAGCGACGGAACGAGTGAGACGACCCGCGTCGCTGGCTGCGGCCCGTTGTATCGAGTGCCTAGGTCGTCCATATCTCTCCTCCGCTGGTCGAGCCGCCGGAGCCGCTAGGCGGAGGGGTGTCGAGACCAACACGGTAAGCGACCGTGTTGGTC
>NZ_JBHWLY010000120.1:0-9891 GCF_042730435.1 Nocardioides sp. NPDC059952
CACCAGCGGTAGCCGGGGCCTCGTGGCGTTCTCACCGAGACCGCGGTGTCGGCGTGGAGCGCCGGAGCCCGGGGGTGAGCGCGATGGTCACCAGCAACGAGGCGGTGGCCAGAAGTCCCATGGTGTGGCCGGGGGAGAGGTGGGTGGCGACCGCGCCACCGATGCCGGCACCCACGGCCTGGCCGATCATCATGCCCTGGCTCTGGAGGCCGAGCGTCTGGCCTTGGATGTCGTCGTCGGTGTGGGCGATGAGACGCTCCTGCAGCGGGAGCGAGGCGGCGTATCCGACCGAGGCGATGAACACCGCAGCGACCGCGATGGGGGCAGGCGGGGAGAGCCAGAAGACGAGGAAGGGTACGGCCAGAAGATAGCGCAACGGGCCGATGAGACGGTCACGCTGCGGGATCGTCAGGAAGCGGCCGGCGCTCAGATCGCCGAGCATCATGCCGGCCGCGCCCCCGGCGAAGAGATAACCCGCGAGCGAACCGTGGCCATAGGGGACGAAGAGCGCCTCGCAGCCGACGATCAACCCGTTCGGCACCCAGCCGGCGAGGTAGAGCGGCCTGGTGACCCGCGAGCCGAGGAGCAGCCGGTTGACCCGGCGGGTCCGGGCGACGACCCCCTCCGACGTACGTCCTGGGGCCGGTCGGTCGCGGATACCGAACCGCATCGTCAACAGGCTGAGCAGGTTGATGACCGCCGCGACGACGAACAGCGTCTGCGGCGAGAGCCACAGCAGCGCGACGCCGCCGAGGCCGTACCCGACGACCTGCATCCCCCCGACGGCGAGGTTCAGGGTCGAGCGGCCGAGTGCGTAGGACGAGCCGGACATGATGTCCCGCATCACGACCCACTGGGTGCCGGCGAGCATCGCGTTCACCGCGTAGGGGATGGCCAGCAGTGCGAACCGTGCCTGCCACGGTATCCCCGGCACCGCCTGCAGCGCGTTGGCCGCCAGCGGGCCGGCCATCTGCAGCATCAGCCCGGTGCGCGGCCGCAGCGTGTCGGAGAGCCCGAGGAACAGCTGTGAGACGACCAGCGCGACCAGTGGCCCGCCGAACATGGAGAGCGCGCTGAGCAGGGCGGACCCCGTGGTCTCGAAGATGATCGTGCCGAGCGCGAGCGACGACGTGGCCACCGAGATCATCACCAGGCAGCGGTTGGCGAAGAGGACCCGGAACTCCGGGATCGAGAAGAGTTGCCCGTACGTCGTCGGTGCCGGCTGGGTGGACGTGTTCGTCATGCGGTGAAGTCTGGGACGGTCGAGATCTCGTGGATACTTATTCGCGCACACGCGAAAGGTGATGCCGATGGGAACCTGGATCATCCCGACAGACCTGCTGGCCGAGAGCCGATTCCTGGTCTCACCCCTCCACGAGACCGTGGCCGCACTTACGGTGCTCAGTCGTACCGACGCCGACCGGACCCCGTGGCAGCGCTCCTTCCGGGCCGCCTACCTCGAGGCGTACCGGGATCTGCTGGCCTCCGACCCGATGCTGCGCGCGCTCGACGCCACCCTGTGGAGACCGCGCCGCGGCGACAGGCCGGGGTGGATGGCCGATTTCATCACTCCACCGCCGCTCGGCGACGAAGCCGGCTTCGAGGACGAGCTCGCCCAGGTGCGCGCCTGGGAGGAGCCCCGCATGCGCGCCGAGCTCCGGGACGTCGCCGGAGACCTCCCGGCCGCCCTGGAGCGATCAGGGATCCGCGATGCGGTGAGCGACCTGCTCCGCTGGATCTGGACCGCAACGGTCCAGGGCGACTGGCCACGCCGCAGGCGCGTTCTCGAGGCTGACATCGTCTCCAGGGCCAGTCAGCTCGCCAGCGAGGGCTGGGCCGGCGTCTTCGCGACCCTCGGGACCAAGCAGAAGAAGTGGCTCGGCGACGGGACGCTGCAGGTCAACGGTTACGACCTGCCAGCCCGTGATCTCTCCGACGCCCACGAACTCTCCTTCGTCCCGGTCCACAGCGACGGTTCCTGGCTGGCCTGGGACCTGCCCCAGCGCTACGCGATCATCTATCCCGTCGCCGGTGCCCTCGCTGCCACCGGCAGCGAGAGCACCGACCCCGCGAAAGCCCTGGCCCGGCTGATCGGAACCAACCGCGCCGGCGTACTGGCGCTTCTCGACTCACCGAGGTCCACGACGCAGCTCGCGGCACTGACCCATCTGCCCGTCGGCGCTGTGGGCAACCACCTGCGTGTGCTCCTCGACGCCGGCGTCGTGATGCGGCGACGCGCGGGGCGCGAGGTGTTGTACTGGCGTACGGCGCTGGGTGATGAGCTCGTCGTGTAACCGCTGCATCATGTCTTTCCGGACGAGGCGGAGGACGTTCCAGCCGAGCGCGACCAGGACTCGAGAGTCTTCCGCGCGCCGACCGCGTGCAGCGACGCCAGCGCCTCGGCGTACGGCTCGGTGAACTCAGGGGAGTCGACGAGATCGCCGAAGAGGTCGGGGTCGCGGAGGAAGGCGAGCGGGTCTTCGCGCTGCGCGATCGCGCGGGCCGTCACGTCGGCGCGGCGCCGGTCGACGATGTCGATCGGTGATCCCTGCTCGTCGACCCCTTCGGCATAGCGGGCCCAGGAGGCGACGACGAGCGCCGACCGGCGCACGGAACCGCCCGAGGCGAGCTGGGCAGAGATGACCGGGACGAGCCACTTCGGGATCCGGTCGGAGCTCTCCGCGCACAGCCGCGCCAGGGTGTCGCGGATGTAGGGGTTGGCGAAGCGGGCGATCAGCTCCCGCTGGTAGCCCGGCAGGTCCACCCCGGGCACCTGCGGCAGGGTCGGGGCGCCCTCCTGCGACATGTAGCCGAGCAGGAAGTCGACGAACAGCGGGTCCGTGCAGACCTCGTGGGCGTAGCGGTAGCCGGACAGGTAGCCGAGATAGCACAGTGCCTGGTGGCTGGCGTTGAGGAGCCGCAGCTTCATCAGCTCGTACGGCTCGACGTCGGGCACCATCTCGACCCCGGCCAGCTCGAACGGTGGCCGTCCCTGCGGGAAGTGGTCCTCGAGCACCCACTGGGAGAACGGCTCGCTGACCACCGGCCAGGCGTCGCCGATCCCGAACCGCCAGCCGACCTCCTCGACGTCGGCATCGGTGGTCGCCGGGGTGATCCGGTCCACCATCGAGCTCGGGAAGGCGACCTCGGAGGCGATCCAGTCACCCAGGGCCGGGTCGCGCAGGGAGGCGAACGCCGACAGCATCGCCCGGGCGACCTCGCCGTTGCCGGCGATGTTGTCGCACGACATGACCGTGAACGGCGCCACCCCGGCGGCCCGACGACGAGCCAGCGCCTCCACGACGTAACCGAACGCAGTCGAGGGCACCGCCCCCGGCCGCAGGTCCTCCTGGATGGCGGGGTCGGACGCATCGAAGCCACCGGTCGCCTGGTTGACGTGATAGCCACCCTCGGTGATGGTCAGCGACACGATCCGGATCCGCGGGTCGGTGAGCAGCCTCAGCACGTCCGCGGGGGAGTCGGGGGCGAAGAGGTAGTCGATGATCGAGCCGATCACCCGCCCCCGCACACCCCCGTCCGGCGCCCGCTCGACGAGCGTGTAGAGATGGTCCTGCGCGGCGAGAGCATCCCGCATGCGTACGTCCTGGGGCATCAGCCCCACCCCGACGATGCCCCAGTCGCGGATGCCCGAGGCGAGCAGGTCGTCGACATAGCGCGCCTGGTGGGCACGGTGGAAGCCACCGACCCCGAGATGCACGATCCCGGGGGTGACGGCGGTTCGGTCATAGGTGGGGACGGCGACAGCCGCGGACAGCTCGCCGAGCCGAGCCGTCGTGAGTCGAGCGTGGGTCATTTGACCGCCCCGAGGGAGAGGCCCTGCACCAGCTTGTCCTGAGCGGCGAAGCCGGCGATGAGCACGGGCAGCGAGATCAGCGTCGCCCCGGCGGCGAGCTCGGCGAGGTAGGCGTGCTCGGTCTGGATCAGGGTGTTCACGTAGACCGGTCCGGTCTGCGCGGCGACGCTGGTGAGGACCTTGGCGTAGAGCTGCTCGTTCCACGAGAAGATGAAGCAGATCAGCGAGGTGGCCGCGACGCCGGGCATCGCGATCGGCGCCACGATGCGGGTCAGGATCCTGAGCGTCGACGCGCCGTCGATCGAGGCCGCCTCGATGATCGCCGGCGGCACCTCGGCCAGGAACGACCGCATCATCCAGACCGCGATCGGCAGGTTCATCGCGGTATAGAGCAGGACCAGGATGATCACGTTGTCGGGCATGTTGATGACCTTGGTCGTGAACAGGTAGATCGGCAGGATCCCCGCGACCATCGGCAGCATCTTCGTCGACAGGAAGAAGAACATCGCATCCGACCACTTCTTCACCGGCTTGATCGCCAGTGCGTACGCCGCGGGGATGGCCAGGACGAGCACGAGCAGCGTCGAGATCACGCTGGTGATTACCGAGTTGATCAGTGCCGGGGTGATCGGGTTGGCCGAGGTGAACAGGCCGCTGTAGTTCTCCAGTGTCAGCGGGGCACCCCAGCTGGGCGGGTACGTCTGGGCGTCCTGCGGTGCGTGCAGCGAGGTCAGGACCATGTAGAGGATCGGGATCACGAAGATGATGCCGACCAGCCACGCTGCGATCGGGATGACGATCTTCGCCACCCGCTGCCGGTTCCATGGGTTCATCGACTTGCCTCCTCGTCGGTCAGCAGGGACGACACGACGCGCAGCGCGAAGGTCGCGATGATCAGTGAGCCGATGACCACGACGACGCCCAGCGCGGAGGCGACCCCGTAGTCCTTGGCCGAGTAGAACGTCTCGTAGACGGCGTAGGGGATGTTGGTGGAGTTCAGCCCACCGGTCATGCCCAGGACCGAGTCGAAGTTCTGGACGATGAAGATCGTGCCGAGCACGATCGAGAGCTCGAGATAGCGGCGTACGTGGGGGAGCGTCATGTGCACGAACGTCTGCCACCCGTTGCAGCCGTCGATGCTCGCCGCCTCCAGCACCTCAGGATCCTGCGACTGCAGGCCGGCGAGCAGGATCAGCATCATGAACGGCGTCCACTGCCAGATCAGCTGGATCTCGATGGCGAGCTTGGGATGGTCGGTGAGGAAGGCGATGTCCTGGGCGCCGGGCACCCCGAGCTGACCGAGCACGCCGTCGACCAGGCCGAACCCGGTCATCAGGATGCCGTTGCCCCAGAAGACCGCGGCCGCGATCGGCACGATCAGGAAGGGCGCGATCATCATCGTGCGCACCAGGCCGCGGCCGATGAACGCATGGTTGAGCAGCAGCGCGATCCCGAGGGCGAGCAGGGCGCTGACCCCGACGACGACCACGGTCATCTCGATCGTGTTCAGGACGGCCGTACGGTAGGCCGGCGTCGTGAACACGGTCTTGAAGTTGTCGAAGCCGGCGAAGCTGCGCTCCGGGGCGTCGGGCTGGGCGCTCCAGTTCATGAACGACATCACCAGCGTCGCCACGAACGGCAGCTGCGTCACCACGATCAGGAAGACCAGGGCGGGCAGCAGGGGAGCCCGCAGCTTCCAGGACTCCCGGCCCCATTTCCGGTACGCCGCGGGCGGCCTGCTCGCCGTCGGCTCGGTCGTTTCGCGGAGTGGTGCGGTCACGGTGGCCATCACTGCTTCTCCTTCTGGACGTCGCCGTACGCCTGGGCGAGCGACTGACAGCGGGCGAGTGCCGCGTCGGTGGTCTTCGAGCCCGAGATGGCGCTGCTGAGCTGTTTGGCGCACTCGGTGCCGAAGTCGGTGAAGCTCGGCACGCCGACGAACTGGATGCCGTTGTAGGGCCGCTTCTGGACCCCTGGGTTGTCAGCCTGGGCGTTCTTGATCGCGTTCATGGTCGGGGTCGCGAAGGAGCCGGCCACCTCGAGGTACTCGGGATCCGCATAGGTCGAGGCACGCTTGCCCGCGGGAACGTTGGTCGGCCCGCCGGTGTCGTGCTCGGTGTCGGCCATCACCAGCTGCTCGTACTCCTTGCTGGAGGCCCAGGCGACGAACTTCTTGGCATCCTCCTGGTGCCGGGAGGCCTTCTGGATCGCCCAGGCCCAGGTGTAGAGCCAGCCGGCGTTCTCGGTCTGGTCGTGCGGTGCGGCGACGTAGCCCACCTTGCCCTTGACCGGCGACTCCTCGGCTTCCAGCGACCCGGCGCCAGAGGTGGCGTCGTACCACATCGCGACCTTGCCCTGCTGCATGGCGTTGAGGCACTGCGGGAAGCTGAAGGTCGCGGCGCCGGCCTCGCCGTGCTCCCGGACCAGGTCGACATAGAAGTTGGCCGCCTTCTTGAAGCCGCCCTTGTCGACCTGGGCATTCCAGTCCTCGTCGAACCAGGTGCCGCCCATGGTGTTGACCACCGTCGTGATCGAGGCGAGGTTGTCGCCCCAGCCGGCCAGGCCACGCAGGCAGATACCACGCATGTCGGCCTCGGCCTCGTCGATCTGGGCGGCGAAGCCGGCGACCTGCTCCCAGGTCGGGGCGGCCGGCATCTCGATGCCGTGCTTCTCGAAGAGGTCCTTGCGGTACATCAGGAACGAGGACTCGCCGTAGAAGGGCTGGCCATAGACCTTGCCGTTGGCCGAGAGCGCCTCGGTCATCGGCGGAAGGATGTCGTCCTGGTCGAACTCCGGGTCGTTCGCGATGCTCTCCATGTCCGAGATCCAGCCGGCCTCGGCGTAGTAGGGGATCTCGAAGTTGGACAGCGTCGCCACGTCATAGATCCCGGACTGGTTGGCGAACTCGGTGCTGGCGGTGTCGCGCATGTCCTGCTCGACCTTGACCACGAAGTTCACCTCGATCCCGGTCTCCTCGGTGAAGTGCTCCGCGGTGAGCTCCTGGAGCTCGAGCATCTGGGGGTTGTTGACCATCAGCACCGTGATGCTGTGCTCGCCCGCGCTCGTCCCGCCGGCGCCCAGTCCGCCGGTCCCGCATGCCGTCAACAACACGGTGGCCAATGAGAGCGCTGTCAGCGCTGCGGAGGTCCGTCTCCGTGCCCGCATAGATCTGCCTCCTCGCAGTGTGACTGTCGTCACGGACCACGATGGCGTAATTCGGCTCGGACCCCCTAGCCCGGTCGGTGCGCCCGGAGCGCCCGGTTGCTGCCCGTTCTCAGGCCCGGATGACCCGGGGGCCCAGCGCCGAGAACCGGCGGGCATCGCTGGCCGCGAGCTCGGTGCCGGTGATGAGGAGCTCGAAGTCGCGTACGCCGGCGAAACGGCACAGGCTGGAGGCCCCGAACTTGGTGTGGGCACCGAAGAAGATCCGCCGCCTGGAGCGCTCGATGGCGGTCCGCTTCACCGCGGCGACCGAGGGGTCCTGGGTGGTCAGGCCCTGCTCGCGGGAGATCCCGTTGGCGCCGATGTAGGCCAGGTCGATCACCAGGTCGGCGAGCATCCGGGTCGCCCACTGGTCCACGACGCCCCGGGTGATGGTGCGGACCCGCCCGCCCAGGATGATCACGGTGAGCTCCGGATCGGCGGAGAGACGGGTGGCCACCGGGAGCGATGGGGTGATGATCGTCGCGGGCCCCTGGCCGAGCAGCTCCTCGGCCAGGAACTGCGGCATCGTGCCTTCGTCGATGTAGATCGTCTCCGCTCCGTGCCGGTGCTGGAGGGCGGCCCGGGCGATCCGGTGCTTCTCGTCGACGTCGCGGCCCGCGCGGAACTCGAGGGAGGTCTCGAAGCTGCCGCTCTCCAGGGCGACCGCGCCCCCGTAGACCCGCTCCACGACGCCGCGGTCGGCGAGCACCTTGAGGTCGCGCCGGATCGTCTCGACGCTCACCCCGAGGTCGGGTGCGAGATCGGTCACCGAGACCCGGCCGGTCGTGCGTGCGCGCGCCAGGATCTCCTCCTGCCGGGTCTCCGTGCTTTGCGCGAGCGGCGGTTCGGTCGACGTCACGGGCGCCATCATGCCCGGAATCGTGCCCGGTTCGTAGGGGTCGTGGCCGAACCGGGCGCCCGGTTGGCGCGATCGGGGCCTTCTGGGGCACCATGTCGCGGGCAGTGTCCGGGCGGACGGTGTCGCGGCGTTTTGCGGCTACCTCGCCGCGTACGTAAGATTGAATCTCGGCGTGCGCAGTGCGCCGTTCCTGCAGGCATCTGCTGGCACCTATCGCTTCGGGGTCCGGTCTGCCTTGCCGCGGGTCGACACAAGACTTTGAGTTCGGAGCAATGAAGGAGACCGCGGTGTACGCGATCGTGAAGGCTGGCAGCAAGCAGCAGAAGGTCGTTGTCGGCGACGTCATCGAGATCGACCGCCTCGACGGCGAGAACGGCTCGGCCGTCTCGCTGCCCGTGGTCCTCCTGGTCGACGGCGAGAACGTGACCTCGACCGGCCTCGACAAGGCTTCGGTTGCGGCTGAGATCGTCGGTGCCTCCAAGGGCCCGAAGATCATCATCCAGAAGTACAAGAACAAGACCGGCTACAAGAAGCGCCAGGGTCACCGTCAGAAGTACACCCAGGTCAAGGTCACCGCGATCAACGCCTGATTCCGGCGTTCTAGAGATACTTGAAGGACTGAGAAGATGGCACACAAGAAGGGTGCGGCAAGCACCAAGAACGGTCGCGACTCCAACGCCCAGCGCCTCGGTGTGAAGCGCTTCGGCGGCCAGGTCGTCGGCGCCGGCGAGATCATCGTCCGCCAGCGTGGCACTCACTTCCACCCCGGCACCAACGTCGGCCGTGGCGGCGACGACACCCTGTTCGCCCTGCAGGCGGGTGCGGTCGAGTTCGGCAAGCGCCGTGGCCGCCGGGTGATCAACATCGTTCCGGCTGACGCCTGAGCAACGCTTTTCGACGGGCCCTCTCCTCCGGGAGAGGGCCCGTCGCCGTCTTGCCGAGTCGGCTCGTCCTGACCGAATTCTTCGGCGAGTCGGCTCGTTAGAACGAGCCGACTCGGCGCGGATCTTGTCGAGGGCCGTCAGAGGCGCGTCGCCCGGTCGGCTATCGACTCGAAGGTGTCCCACGGGACCTCCCAGCGGGTGCCGGTGCGCGGCCAGTGGATCGCGATGTCGGTGATCCCGATCTCGGCGTAGGAGCCGGCGAGATCCTCGAACGCGTCGGCCGACTCGGTCCAGGGCTCCTCGGTGAAGCCGGACATGAACAGCTTCGGCATCGCGTCGTAGTCACGCCCGCGCTTCTCGCACGCCTCCCGCAGCATCTCGAGTCGCTCGGCGACGTACGCCTTCGGGTTCTCGGCCTTCGGGTTGGCGATCCAGCCGTCGCCGACCTCGGCGGCGAGCCGGATCCCGCGCGGGCCGTTGCCGGCCAGCCACAGCGGGGTGCGCGGTTGCTGCACCTGGCCGGGGGAGACGGTGACCTCATGGGTCTGCCAGTGCTCGCCGTCGATCGTCACCGGTGAGTCGCGCAGCAGCAAGTCGACGGTGCGGGTCCACTCCGCGAACCGGTCCGCGCGCTCGCGAGGCGTGAACTCCCGCCCGAGCACGTCGCCGTCGGAGGTGTGGTCGTCGCCGCCCGCTCCGATGCCGATCGTGATCCGCCCGCCGGAGATCCGGTCGAGGCTGCGGATCGCGGCAGCGGTCGGGATCGGCGTACGGAAGTTGGGGGTGGTCACCAGCGTTCCGAGCCGGATCGTGGAGGTGAGGGCGGCCGCGGCCGCCATCGACGTGAACGCCTCCTCCCACGGGCTGTGCCCGCGCCAGGCCAGGTGGTCGTAAACCCACGCCGTCTCGAACCCGAGCTGCTCGGCCTGCACCCATCGCTCGCCCATCGCCGGCCAGTCCTCGATCGGCCACATCACTGTTCCTATGCGCATGGACTCAACTTAGTGCCGAGTCGGGGGGCGGGTGCGGCAACCCGAGCAACAAGAAGCTGAACCGCAACAACAAAAAAAAACCCAACCAGCGCGCCAACGGGGGCGGGGGCGAAGAAAAGGGAATAAAAAAAAAAAAAA
>NZ_JBHWLY010000121.1:0-9704 GCF_042730435.1 Nocardioides sp. NPDC059952
GGACCGACCGGAACGTCCCGTCGTTTCTGTCTCGGCCGGCGCCCGAGCACTACGGGTTCGGTACGGGTCCGAGAGCTCACCCGGTCCTGTCAGCCTGAGCCGTCCGATCTTGATCACAGGAGGAACGTTGCTCAGATCATTGAACAAGAAGCTCACTTTCGCGCTTGCCGGACTGGCGGTCGTCGGTGCGAGCGTCGTCGTCAGCTCGCCGCCGGCATCAGCTGCGGGCGTGTGCAACGGCAGCGCGAGCGGGTGGGTGTATCACAACTACAACTACCGGATGGCGATGGTGTACGACTCGAACAGCGCGAACACGCCGCTGTGCTACCTGAACCCGGGTCATACGGGCAACGCCGTCAAGACCCTGCAGCGGGCCCTGAATCAGTGCTACGGGCGCAACCTGGACGTCGACGGGATCTACGGCGACGCGACCAAGGCGGCGGTGAAGGTGGCCCAGGGGCGTCACGGGCTCAAGCAGGACGGCCTGTTCGGCCCGAACACCAGCAAGGCCATGACCTGGCCATGGAACGACGACATCAGGTACCGCGGCTGCGAGACGCGCGCGGCCGCGAGCTTCCAGTGGGTCTGGGTCTGAAGGTGAACGCCGTCACGTGGTTGCAGAGCAACCGCTTCGGCTTCACCGGAAGTGACGTGGACGGGGTGTTCGGCCCGGCCAGCGATCGTAAGATGCGGTACCCGTTCGATTACGGCTGCGCTCGGATTCCTTACTGAGTCGCTTCGACCGGCTGATCGTCACACCGGGCCGAGGAAACGGATGACGACGCCTTCGTCGTGATGCACCCGGGCGCGGACTCCGTAGACCTCGGCGATGAGGGCCTCGGTGAGCACCTGCGCGGGCGCCCCGCCGGCGACGACGCGGCCTTCGGAGAGCACGAAGACCTGGTCGCAGTAGGTGGCGGCGAGGTTGAGGTCGTGCAGTGCGACCAGGCAGGTCGTGGGCATCCGGCGGACCAGTGCGAGCAGGGCCAGCTGGTGGCGTACGTCGAGGTGGTTCGTCGGCTCGTCCAGGAGCAGGATCTCGGGCTCCTGGGCGAGCGCCCGAGCGATCTGCGTACGCTGCCGCTCGCCGCCCGACAGGGTCGAGAAGCGCTGGTCGAGGCGGTCGGCGATGCCGGCGTGGGTGGCCGCCTCCACGATGACGGCGCGGTCGTGGGCGCTGTCGGGCGCCCAGGCCGGGCGGTGCGGGATCCGGCCGAGCGCGACGACGTCGCGTACCCGTAGGTCCTGGCTGGTCGCCGGCTCCTGCTCGACGACCGCGAGCCGTCGCGCCAGCCGGCGCCGGGACATGCCGGCGAGCGGGCTGCCGTCGAGCAGCACGTCCCCGGAGTCCGCGGGCCGCAGCCCCGCCAGGATGCGGATCAGCGAGGACTTCCCGGAACCGTTGGGCCCGAGCAGCCCGACGGTGACGCCGTCCTCGACCTGGAGGGAGACGTCGTCGACGACGAGGCGCCCACGGGGAGCCCATCGGACCCGCCCTGCCTCGAGCGCCGTCATCGGGCCGCCTCCGTAGCGCAAGCGCCAGAATACGGACGCGACCCGATGACAGGCTGACGGGTCGCTCGCTGACGCTCGCTCATCGGCGGGCCCTCATCAGCACCAGGGCGAAGGCGGGCACCCCGACCAGCGCGGTCGCCACCCCGACCGGGAGCTCCTCGGGGTCGATCACGGTCCGGGCCGCGGTGTCGACCCAGATCAGGAAGATCGCGCCGAGCAGCGCGGTCGCCGGGAGCAGCAGCCGGTGTCCGGGGCCGACCAGTGCGCGTGCCAGGTGCGGCAGCACCAGCCCGACGAAGCCGATCGCGCCCGAGGTGGACACGATGACGGCCGTCATCAGCGCCGTCAGCACCAGGAGCACCGCCCGGATCCGGCCGACGTCGACTCCGAGGGAGGCCGCCGCGTCGTTGCCGAAGGCGAACGCGTCCAGCCAGCCGGCGCCCGCGACGCAGCAGAGCAGCCCGCCGAGCACGATCACCCCGCAGACCAGGACGTCGGTCCAGCTCGCCGAGGAGAGCGACCCGAGCAGCCAGAACAGCACCCCGCGCGTCTGCTCGGCGTCGGCCGCGGTGAACACGATGAACGAGGTGAGCGCCGAGAAGAGCTGGGTGGCGGCGATGCCGGCCAGGACCAGCCGGTCGGTGGTGCCGCCGGCGAGCGAGGCCAGCAGCAGCACGAGTGCGAACGAGACGAGCGCTCCCGCGAACGCCCCGGTGGAGAGCCCGATCGCGCCCGATCCGACGCCCAGCACGACGATCGAGACCGCGCCGGTCGAGGCTCCTGAGGAGATGCCGAGCACGAACGGGTCGGCGAGCGGGTTGCGCAGCAGCGACTGCAGGATCACCCCGCAGATCGCCAGTCCCGCTCCGCATATCCCCGCCAGCAGCGTACGTGGCAGCCGCAGGTCCCACACGATGCTCTGCTGGAGCAGGGTGAGGCCGGAAGAGCCGAGGCCGACCCGGTCAGCCACGACCCGGTAGACGTCGGTGACGCTCAGGTCGGATGGCCCGACGGTGATCGCCCCCGCGACCGAGGCCAGCACCACCAAGGGCGCGACCAGCAGGACGCCGGTGACCCCGATCGCCGAGGCGTCACGTCCGTCGGCCGAGACGTCGCCCGCGTCGGTCGAGATGTCACGTACGTCGGCCGAGACGTCATCGCCGTGCCAAGTCGGCCGACCGGGGTGACGCTTCGGCTGATCGGAGCCCGGCGTACGCAGTCTCATAGGCCGAGGTCGGCGAGCTGCTCGGCGACGTTCTCGACGGCGTAGACGGTGCGGATCGACGGGTTGAGCTCGGCGCCGGAGAGAGTCACGAAGCGGTCGTTCTTCACCGCCTCCATCTGCGACGTGACCGGGTTGGTCTTCAGGTAGTCGATCTTCGCGCGGGCGGTCTCGGCGGTCTGGCTCTTGCGGGTCAGGTCGCCGAGGACGATGACGTCGGGGTTGCGCTCGGCGACGGTCTCCCAGTTGATCTGCGGCCATTCGTCGGTGGTGTCGTCGAAGACGTTCTCCACGCCGAGGGTGCGCCCGATGATCCCGGGGCCGCCGCAGCAGCCGGCCAGGTAGGGCGACTCCGAGTTGGCGAACCAGTACATCGCGCTGACGTCTCCGGCCGGTGCCTCGCTCTCGGCGTTCTCGAGCCGCCGGGACAGGTCGGCGACGAGCTCCTCGCCCCGCTCGGGGACGCCGAAGATCCGCGCCAGGTCGGTGATCTCGCCGAGGATGGTCTCGATCTCGAGGGCGTCGTGGCGGGTGCCGTCGTCGTCGCCCTCGTTGTCCTTGAGGCACTCGGCGGGGGAGAGGTAGGAGCCCACGCCGAGCTTCTCCAGGTTCTCGGGTGTGGTCACCCCGCCCTCGCCCAGAGTGCTGGCGAAGGAGGCCGTGACGAAGTCCGGCTCGGTCTCCAGGACGCGCTCGTAGGAGGGCGCGTTCTCGGCCAGCCGAGGCACGTCCTCGTTGGCCGCGGCCAGCGAGTCGAGCACCGGGTCGGTCCAGGTCGCGGAGCCGACGACACGGTCGGCCAGGCCGAGCGAGAGCAGGATCTCCGTGGAGCCCTGGTTGAGCGAGACGACACGCTCGGGAGGTGCATCGAGGGTCATCTCGCGGCCGCAGTTGGTCAGGGTGATCGGGAAGCCGGCGGTGCCGGCGGCCGCCTGCTGTGTCCCGGAGGGCTGGTCGGCGGCGCAGCCGGCCAGCGTCGAGCCGAGCACCAGAACGGTGCTCGCGGTGAGAGTTCGGATGGTGCGGGAGGGGTGCACGTCGGTCCTCGAGCGGGTCGCGGGCTGGTGCGCGTCGCCCGTGCTGACCGGCAGCGGTGTGCTGCAGGGCCAGCAGGTCTTCGGACTCGGGATCGACCGGCGCGAGACGCCTTCCCAGGCCCGAGGGCCCAGTGGCACAGTGTCCCGTCCGTCACCCACACCGCTGCGCGTCAGTCCCGGACTCTCACCGGGTTCCCGTGCCGGGACTACGTCCCGAGCGGCTGGCCAGAAGACCGTAGCAGGCGACTCCGCCCGCGCGGGGCCTCAGCCCTCGCGATGGGCGCTCAGCCCGTCCTCCCCGGGCGCGACCGAGTCGTGGAGCCTGATCGTGTGGTCGTAGTGCTCCTCGGCCATCGGCCGGTAGTCGATCCGCGGCTCCCTCATCACGCCCTCGAGACGTACGGTCAGGTCGGCCTCGATCCGAGCCATGAGCTGCGGGTTCATGGTGTCGGCGTCGGTGATCAGGTGCGGCCGCAGCGGGTCCATCCCGGTGTACCAGAACGTGCCGTGCAGCAGGGGCCACAGGACGTCCTCGATGTCGCCGCTGATCCCACGCGGACCGAGGGTCGCGGCCCGGTCGCCGGCGGTGACGACGGTCAGCGCGCGCTTGCCGACCAGGCCGCCCTTACCGTACTTGAGCGGCTTGCCGGTCTCCGGATCCGGTACGTCGAAGGCGAACCCCGACTCGAAGACGCGGTCGATCCAGCCCTTGAGGATGGCCGGCACCGAATACCACCACAGCGGGAACTGCACGACCAGCAGATCGGCCTCCCGCAGCCGGTCCTGGTGGTGGCGTACGTCAGCCTCGCCGCGCTCCACCAGAAGTGGATTGAAACCTTCTCGATAGAGGTCGATCTCATCGACGCTCCAGCCGTCCGCGCCGAGGGCGTTCATGCCGACCTCACGCAGCCGTCCGTTGAGTGATGCCGAGTGCGGATGTGCCCATACCCAGAGTGCGTGCATAGGGCTCTGAACGCCGTCTGACGCGGTGGGATTCCCGCCTGGAGACAGGCCGGCGCCGACACGGTCTGATGACAAAGTCCGGATCTCGCTCAAATTAGCGGCCTCAGAGTGTTGACGTATGTGATTGCCATCACTAGCGTAAACCAGGCTTGAAACCTTTCAATTCGAGGAGCTGCCCATGCCGGACACACCCGCCGCACTGGAGCTGCGGGACGTGGCCAAGTCGTTCGGCCCCGTACGCGCCCTCCGGTCCGGAAGCCTCCGGGTCGAGGCCGGATCCATCCACGCGCTCGTGGGGGAGAACGGAGCCGGGAAGTCGACCCTGGTCAAGATCGTCGCCGGGCTCTACCGTCGTGACGCCGGCGACTACCTGCTCGCCGGGGAGCAGGTCGACTTCCGCAACACCGCCGACGCCAAGCAGGCCGGGGTCGCGGTCATCTACCAGGAGCCGACCCTCTTCCCCGACCTCTCCGTCACCGAGAACATCTTCATGGGGCGCCAGCCGACCAACCGCTGGGGCAAGATCGACCGCGCCGCGATGCGCACCGAGGTCGTCGAGCTCTTCGCCCGGCTCGGCGTCCCGATCGAGCCCGACCGGCCGACCGAAGGCCTCTCCATCGCCGACCAGCAGCTGATCGAGATCGCCAAGGCGCTCTCGCTCGACGCCAAGGTCTTGATCATGGACGAGCCGACCGCTGCCCTCTCGGGCAACGAGGTCGACCGGCTGATGACCGTGGCGCGCACGCTGCGCGACCAGGGCTGCGCCGTCGTCTTCATCTCGCACCGCTTCGACGAGGTGTTCGCGCTGTGCGACACGATCACCGTGATGCGCGACGGCGCCTACATCTCCACCGACCCCATCTCCGAGGTCACCGAGGACGAGATCGTCCAGCGGCTCGTGGGACGCGAGGTCTCCGACCTCTACCCCAAGCTCGAGGCCACGGTCGGCAAGCCACTGCTCGAGGTCACGGGCCTCACCCGCACGGGACTGTTCCAGGACATCAGCCTGACCGTCCGCGAAGGTGAGATCGTCGGCCTGGCGGGCCTCGTCGGTGCCGGGCGCAGCGAGGTCGCGCAGGCGATCTTCGGCGTCGACCCCTACGAGAGCGGCGAGGTCGTCCTCGACGGACGCCCGGTCCCGCCGGGTGACCCGAGGCGGGCGATCGAGATGGGTCTGGCGTTCGTCCCCGAGGACCGTCGTCAGCACGGTCTCGTCCTGGACGCACCGATCTCGCGCAACATCACGCTGCCGATGAGTGGCCGGCTCGCTCGCACCGGGCTGATCAGCAGCGGTATCGAGAACCGCTCGGCCGCCGACTGGGCCGCCCGGCTCGAGGTCAAGGCCGCGACGCTCGACACCCTGGCCGGCACCCTCTCGGGCGGCAACCAGCAGAAGGTCGTCCTGGCCAAGTGGCTCTCGACCCGGCCGAAGGTGCTGATCATCGACGAGCCCACCCGGGGCATCGACGTCGGCACCAAGTCCGAGGTCCACCGGCTGCTCTCGTCCCTGGCCCAGGAGGGGCTCGGGATCCTGATGATCTCCTCCGAGCTCCCCGAGGTGCTCGGCATGGCCGACCGGGTGATCGTTCTCAGCGAGGGCCACCAGACGGCCGAGCTGAGCCGCGAGGAGGCGACCCCCGAGGCCGTCATGCGCGCGGCGACGGCCCACCACTCCGCCACCCTGAACATCAGCGAGGCATCATGACCACCACGCTCGACGCGCCCGCTCCGGCCGCGCCGCAGCCACGCCACCGAGCAGCCAACCGGCTGACCTGGCTTCTCAAGCAGCGCGAGACCGGCATCGCCATCGCCTTCATCCTCCTGCTCGTGGTGACCACTGCGGTCAACCCCAACTTCCTGTTCAGCACGGACGGCTGGCGCGACCTCACCCTGACCCCCGCGATCCTCGTCTGCCTGGCGATCGGCCAGGCGATGGTGATCATCACCCGCAACGTCGACCTCAGCGTCGGCTCGACGCTGGGCCTCACCGCCTACCTCGCCGGCCGGCTCTTCCTCGACACCGGGCTCCCGGTGATCGTGGTCGTCCTGATCGCCGTCGCCGCGGGCGCCGTGCTCGGCCTGGTCAACGGGGCGCTGGTCGCCTTCGCCAAGGTGCCGGCGCTGGTCATCACCCTCGGCACGCTCTACGTCTACCGCGGGATCATGCTCGAGTGGGCCGGCAGCGACCGGATCAACGCCTCCGACATCCCGCCCGGGCTGCTCGACTTCGGCACCGGGTCGTTCCTGTTCATCCCCAACCTCGCCTGGATCTCGTTCGCGCTGCTGGCCGTCGTGATCTACCTGATGCGTTCCACGCGCGCCGGCCGCGAGTTCTACGCGATCGGCTCCGACCCCGACGCCGCCACGCTCTACGGGCTGCGCGACAAGCGCCGGGTCCTGCAGGCGTTCGCCACTTCGGGTGCGCTCGCCGGCCTCGCCGGGATCCTGTACGTCTCCCGCTACGGCACCATCAGCTCCGGTGTCGGCCAGGGCATCGAGCTCGAGGCGGTCGGCGCCGCGGTCGTCGGCGGTGTGGCCATCTTCGGTGGCAGCGGCACCGTCCTCGGGGCGGCGCTGGGGGCGTACCTCCTCACCACCATCAACCGGGCGCTCCCGGTCCTGGGCATCCCCGACTTCTGGCAGCAGGCCGTGGTCGGCGCGCTGATCATCGGCGCGATCGTCCTGGACCGCTACTTCGCGCGCCGTCAGCACGACAAGCTCCTCGCAGAGAGGGAAGAATCATGAGTGAGCGCCAGCGAACGGCAACAAGCCTCAGGCCGCCACGTCCGTACGCTTCGTTCCCCTCGACGGAGGTGGCGGCATGAGCCTCCTTGCCTCTGAGAAGGCGCCGACGAGGACGTACGCCGCCCACGCCAAGCCGTGGTGGCAGCGCACCCTGATGACCAGGGACACGGCGATCATCGCCCTGCTCGTCGTCGTGTGGACGTACGCCTCGATCGCGATCCTCAACTTCTCCGACCCGATCACGGTCTACTTCCTGGTCCTCGACATCGCGCCGATCCTGCTCATCGCGCTGCCGATGACGCTGATCATCATCACGGGCGAGATCGACCTGTCGGTGGCCAGCGTCGTCGGACTCTCCAGCGTCCTGTTCGGGGTGCTGCACCGCGAGGGCCTGCCGATGGTCGCCGCGATGGTGCTCGCCCTGCTCGCCTGCGCGGTCGCGGGAGCGCTCAACGGCGTGCTCGTCACCCGCTACGGGCTGCCGTCGCTGGCCGTCACGATCGGCACCATGGCGCTCTTCCGCGGCATCGCGGTCGGAGCGCTCGGCACCACCGCGATCACCGACTGGCCCGACTCCTGGCAAGACCTCGTCCAGGCCCGGATCGGCGACTCCCAGATCCCGCTGATGACGATCCCGCTGGTCGTCCTGATCCTGATCTTCGCCGTGGTCCTGCACTTCACCCCCTTCGGGCGCGGCATCTTCGCGGCCGGTCTCAGCAAGGACGCGGCCCGCTTCTCCGGCGTCAACGTCGACCGTACGAAGCTGATCCTGTTCACGCTCAGCGGGCTGGTCTCGGGGTTGGCGGGCATCTACTTCACGCTGCGCTACGGCAGCGCGCGGGGCGACAACGCCACCGGTATGGAGCTCCAGGTCATCGCGGCGGTGCTGCTCGGCGGGGTGTCCATCTTCGGTGGCCGGGGTGCGATCCCCGGCGTCATCGCCGGCGTCGTCCTGATCGGGACGATCGGCAGCGCGCTCCGCCTCGACGGGACCAGCGCCAACCTCATCCAGATCATCACCGGCGTACTTCTCATCGCAGCAGTCATCGCGGCCAGCGTTCTCGGCTGGACCGGCCGCATCGTCGGCACCTATCGCCGGCAACACAGCTCGGACGAACCATCCTCTAAGAACTCAAAGAAATCGGAGTGAGAGACATGACCAGCAAGTTCCGACGCGCAGGCAGTGCCGTCGCCATCGTTGCGGCCCTCGGCCTCGCCCTGTCCGCCTGTGGCGGCGGTAGCGACAGCGGTAGCGATGGAGAGGGTGGCGGCGACACCAGCAGCATCACCTTCATCCCGAAGAACCTCGGCAACCCCTACTTTGATGCCTCCGACACCGGCGGCCAGAAGGCCGCCGAGGAGATCGGGACCACGTGGAAGCAGGTCGGCCCGACCGAGTCGACCCCCGACTCCCAGGTCAGCTTCATCAACACCGCGACCCAGCAGCGCGCCGGCGCGCTCGTGGTCTCGGCCAACGACCCGACCGCCATCGGCGACGCCCTCGAGGAGGCCCGCAACGCCGGCACCAAGGTCGTCACGATGGACTCCGACACCGAGCCCCAGTTCCGTGACGTCTTCGTCAGCCAGGCCGACGCCGCCGGCATCGCCAAGAGCCAGGTCGACCTGATCGCCGAGCAGATCGGCGACAAGGGCGAGATCGCGATCCTCTCCGCGGCGGCCAACGCCACCAACCAGAACGAGTGGATCAAGCTGATGGAGGAGGAGCTGGCTGCCAGCCACCCCGACATCAAGCTCGTCGACACCGTCTACGGCAACGACGACGACCAGACGTCCTTCGACAAGACCGCGGGTCTGCTGCAGTCCCACCCGAACCTCAAGGGCATCATCAGCCCGACCACGGTCGGCGTCGCCGCGGCCGCGCGCTACCTGTCCGACTCGCAGTACAAGGGCAAGGTCGCGCTGACCGGCCTCGGCACCCCGAACCAGATGCGGGAGTACATCAAGGACGGCACCGTGAAGTCCTTCGCGCTGTGGGACCCCGAGCAGCTCGGCTACCTCTCCGCGTACGCCGCCGACGCGCTCGCGTCCGGTGACATCGAGGGCAAGGAGGGCGACAAGTTCGAGGCCGGTGACCTGGGCGAGTACACCGTCGGTGCCGACGGCGTCGTCGTCCTCGGCGAGCCGACCGTCTTCGACGAGTCGAACATCGACGACTTCGACTTCTGAGTCCGAGCCTGCGACCCTGCGACGAAGTCGCAGGG
>NZ_JBHWLY010000122.1:0-9141 GCF_042730435.1 Nocardioides sp. NPDC059952
TGCGGGCATACGCGTTGACACACGTTCTGGTGGGCGCGTTTTTTTTTATATGACACTGCGCCTTATAATCTGTACCGACCACCGGCCCGCGGCCCCTTCTGGGGGCAGCGGGCCGTTGCGCACCAGCTCTTACTTCTTCTTCGGGGTCACCCAGAGGTTGATCGTGCCCTCGATGGCCACGGTGCCGTCCTCGCGGATGCCCTTGACGCGCACCGCGAGGTCACCGTCGGCGGTGTCCCACTGCTCCTGATCGGTCTCCGCGATGCAGGTGATGTCGGTGGAGGCCTTGGCCGTGTAGGAGACGGTCATCCCCTTGGGGATCCAGCGCTTGTCGCGCGGGATGGTGACCTCCGCAAGGGCACCCATCGCCATCTCGAGACCGTTGCACAGCGCGATGGCGTGCACGGTCCCGATGTGGTTGTGGTTGCCCTTGCGGTTGGGCACGATGACCTCTGCATAGTTGGGCCGCAGCTGGTTGACCAGCGGGTGGATCGACCCGAAGTAGGGCGCCTTCTTCGAGAAGGCGACCGAGAATGCTCTCTTGCCGACAACGGGGACACGGTTGAAGGACTTCCAGAGGTCGTAGAGCTGGCTCATGCTGGTCAGGTTACCCGAGGGTAACCTCCTCCCCTCTCCTGGCCCGAGATCAGGAGAGGGAGAGGAAGACCTTCTCGAGCTCCTCGATCTGCTCCGGGCGGTCTCCGTCGGCGTGCGCGCGGCGCAGCTCGTTGGAGAGCAGCGCGAAGGCCGCCTTGTCGAGGGCCCTGGTCACTGCCTTGAGCTGGCCGACCACATCGGCGAGCTCACGGCCGTCTTCGATCATGCGGAGCACGCCACCGAGCTGGCCCTGAGCCCGGCGGACTCGATTGACCACGCTCGTCGTCTCCGCGTCCCGAGGTTGGGGGACGGTCACGTCGTCGGTCAAAGTGTTGCCTTCCATCGTTTCTGGCATCATTCCTGGCTCGTTGTTGTATCCCCCGGGGGACAACGGTCCAGACCAGTCGGCGTTACGGTTCTTTCTGGTTGATTCCGGTTTTCGCCTACATGGGGCCGAAGTTCGTGCTAGTCGCCCGTCTCCCACACGATCTCGACACGGTTGCCGAACGGATCGCGGACATGGAAGCGCTGGAATCCGTCGGCGTTGTGACGCTGGCTCCAGTCGACGTCGAAGCCCAGGCCCGCCAACCTCGCACCCATGGCCTCCAGGTCCGCCTCGGTCTCGACCGCCAGAGCAGGATGGGCCTTGGCCTGCGGTCGGTGCGGGTCCTCGACGCCGAGGTGGATCTCCGCGCCGCCCGGCGAGCGGAACCAGGCGCCACCGCGCTTGGCCAGCTCGGCCGGCTTCGGCACCTCGGACAGCCCGAGGCCATCGGCGTAGAAGGTCCGGGCCTCGTCCTCGTGGCCGGCGGGCATGCCGACCTGCACGTGATGAATCCGCATCATGCCTCCAGTCTGCGGGCGACCACGAAGACGCGGCGGAACGGGAGCAGGACGAAACTGTTTCCTACCGAATCGTTTCTTACGGGATAAGCCTGTGCCAGACGGTTCTTGAGCTCCTCGGCGAACGGCTCGAAGAGACCCGCCTTCTCGAGCGCCGCAGCCGTGGGACGCAGGCTCGTTCCGGCGATCCAGGTGAAGACCGGGTCCTCGCCCCTCAGCACGTGCAGGTACGTCGTCTCCCAGGCATCGACCTCGAAGCCCTCCCTCGCCAGCACGTCGTAGTAGTCGGCCGGGTCGTGCGACCCGGGCGCCTCGAGGTGACGGGTGTGCTCGGCGTAGGGCTCCTCGGCGGCCAGCTCCTCGCGGAGCCTGTGACTGGGCTCATCGAAGTTGCCCGGGACCTGGAAGGCGAACCAGCCGCCCTTCCCGACCGCGGCGGCGAGCATCGGGATCAGGTCCAGGTGGCCAGGAACCCACTGGAGGGTGGCATTGGAGAGGAGTACGTCGACCGATCCCGGCACTACCGAGTCGGCCCAGTCGCGAAGGTCCGCCACCGCGAAGTCCACGCCGTCGACGGTCGCGCGTGCCTTGTCGATCATCGGCGCACTGGAGTCGAGGCCGACGACCCTGGCCTCCGGCCAGCGGCCGGCAGCGAGGGCGGTCAGGTTGCCGGGACCGCAACCGAGGTCGACCACCGTCTTCGGACGGTCCACCCCGACCCGGCGAAGGAGATCGACGAAGGGCCGACCTCGCTCGTCGGAGTAGGTCAGGTAGCGCTCGGGATCCCATGCGGTCATGGCGTACGTCCTCTCGATTTCTCTTGACGTCAAGATAATCAGATCGTCTCGCCGACTTGTCTCGATGTCAAGATTCTCGATGAGGCGATCTTGGGCTAGGCTCTCGCCATGCGCGACGAAGTCGACGACCTGAGCGAGGCCTGGGCACACGAGCGGCCCGACCTGGACCTGGGTCCCGTCGAGATCTTCTCGCGTCTCTCCCGCCTCTCGCGTCACCTCGACCTCGCTCGTCGCGACGCGTTCTCGGGCTCCGGGATCGAGTCATGGGAGTTCGACGTGCTCGCCGCCCTCCGCCGAGCGGGCGACCCCTATGAGCTCTCCCCCGGCAGGCTGCTGCGCGAGACCCTGGTGACCAGCGGGACCATGACCAACCGCGTCGACCGGCTCACCTCGCGTGGCCTGGTCGAGCGGCTGCCGGATCCGGCGGACCGCCGCGGTGTCCTCGTTCGCCTCACCCCCGACGGCAAGGCGACCGTCGACAGCGCCTTCGAGGCCCTGCTCGCGGCCGAGCGGGAGTTCCTCGACAGCCTCTCCGACGACCAGCAGAGCCACCTCACCGATCTGCTGCGCCGCCTGCTGGTCCCCTTCTCATCCTGACCAAGAACCCCGCCGAGTCGGCTCATCCTGACCGAAATCCTCGCCGAGTCGGCCCGTCCTGACCGAAATCCTCGCCGAGTCGGCTCGTCATGACGCGCCGACTCGGCGCCGGATCTCGTCACAACGCGCCGACTCGGCAGGGTTGCGGACCAGCTACTCCAGGATCTCGGCCGCCTCGAGCCACTCCAGCTCGAGGTCGTCCTTCTCCGCGGCGAGCTGGTTCAGCTCTGCACTGAGCTCGGCGAGCCGGGTGTAGTCGTTGACCGCCTCGGCCATCGCGAGCTCGAGCTTCTGCTGCTGCTCGGCGATCCGCTCGAGCTGCTTGTCGATCCTGGCGACGATCTTCCTCGCCGCTCGCTCCTCGGCAGAGCCGGCCTTTGCCTTCGACGGGCTCGCAGATGCCGTCTCGGCCGACGCGAGCGACGCCTCGGCCCGCGGGGCCGACGCCTGGGCAGGGATCGGGAGACGGCGCTCGAGATACTCGTCGACACCGCGCGGGAGCATGGAGATCTGGCCATCGCCGAGAAGGGCCCAGACGGAGTCGGTGACCCGCTCGAGGAAATAGCGGTCGTGGGAGACGACGATCAGGGTGCCGGGCCAGGCGTCGAGGAAGTCCTCGAGGACGTTGAGCGTCTCGATGTCGAGGTCGTTGGTCGGCTCGTCGAGCAGCAGTACGTTGGGCTCGGTGAGCAGCAGGCGCAGCAGCTGGAAGCGGCGGCGCTCGCCGCCGGAGAGGTCGCCGATCCGGGTGACCAGCTTGTCGCCGGTGAACCCGAAGCGCTCCAGCATCGAGGTCGCCGAGAGCTCCTGGCCGTCGGTCGTCTTGGTGACGCGCTTGATCGACTCGACAGTCGGGAGGACCCGCGCCTCCGGATCGAGGTCGTCGAGCTGCTGGGTCAGGTGCTGTAGAGCGATGGTGCGGCCGTGGCGTACCTTCCCCACCGCAGGCGGGAGGGAGCCGTCCAGGAGCGACAGCACCGAGGTCTTGCCGGCGCCGTTGACGCCGACGATGCCGATCCGGTCTCCCGGACCGATGCGCCAGGTCGCGTGCGACAGCAGCTGTCGCTCGCCACGGAAGAGGTCGACGTCCTCGACGTCGATGACGTCCTTGCCGAGCCGCTGAGCAGCGAACTTCTGCAGCTCGAAGCGGTCCCGCGGCGGAGGTACGTCCTCGATGAGCTGGTTGGCGGCGTCGATGCGGAACTTCGGCTTGGACGTACGCGCCGGGGCGCCGCGGCGCAGCCAGGCCAGCTCCTTGCGGACCAGGTTCTGGCGACGTACCTCGGTGGCGGCGGCCTGACGGGACCGTTCGGCCTTGGCGAGCACGAAGGCGGCGTAGCCACCCTCGTAGGCGTCGACCTGACCGTCGTGGACCTCCCAGGTGAACTGGCACACCGCGTCGAGGAACCAGCGGTCGTGGGTGACCACGACGAGAGCGGACGAGCGCGCGGCCAGGTGTGAGGCGAGCCAGGCCACGGCTTCGACGTCGAGGTGGTTGGTGGGCTCGTCGAGGACGATCAGGTCGTGCTCCCCGAGCAGCAGCTCGGCCAGGGCACAGCGCCGACGCTCACCACCGGAGAGCCCCATCACCGCCCGGTCGAGGTCGATCCCGGCCAGGAGCTGCTCCACGATCTCCCGCAGCGCCGGGACGCCGGCCCACTCGTGGTCGGACCGCCCGCCGAGCACCGCCTCGCGGACGCTGTGGGAGTCGATGAGCTGGTCACCCTGGTGCAGGAACCCGACGAGCAGGCCACGCTGGCGCGAGACGCGGCCGGAGTCAGGCTCCTCGAGACCGGTCATCACCTGCAGGAGCGTCGTCTTCCCGTCGCCGTTGCGGCCGACGATGCCGACCCGCTCGCCGGCGTTGATGCCGAGGGAGACGTCGTCGAGGAGGGGCCGGATGCCGTACGCCTTGGAGACGTGCTCGAGGTTGAGGAGGTTCGCCATATCGCCTCCCATTGTCCCCGAGGGCGGTGAGGCAACCCGCATCGCGGCGGCCATCCAGCGGCACACCGGGCGGACGAAGCGCCCCTGACCTGCTTAGACTCGGTGCAATGGCCGAGAAGACGCTCCGCGAGCACACCCATGGCTCGCGTCAGATGATCCTCGAAGCAGCGCTGCGGCTGGCCGCCGAGCGCGGCTATGTCGGCACGACGATGGCGCAGGTCCGCCGCGCGACCGGTCTCCCGCCGTCCTCGCTCTACTGGCACTTCTCCAACAAGGACCAGCTTCTCGCCGAGGCGCTCGAGCACGGCTACACCCGCTGGCACCACGTCGCGCCGCGGTGGGAGCCGGCACCGATCGGCAACGACCTGCGCAAGGGCCTGCTGGCAAACCTACGGCGCACCACGTCGGACACCCACGGCGCCAAGGCCGACTGGTGGCGGATGGGCCTGATGCTCGCCCTCGAGTCCGGACCGACGGTCGGCGACGGTCCGCGCGAGCGGTTCCTCCAGATCCGCACCCAGACGATGGCCGAGTTCGAGCGGTGGTGGTCCGAGGCGGTCGACCTTCCGGCCCCACACATCGAGACCCTCGCGCGGCTGACGCTCGCCGCCCACGACGGTCTCTTCGTCCACGCCCAGACCGACGAGCCCGCCGAGCTCGACCCGCTCCGGCGACGGCTCGCCGACGGGCTGGCCGAGGTCGCGGACCATCTCCGGGAGCAGGACCCGGCGGCCGTCCCGGAGCCCGTGGACCTGCCGCCGGTGACGTACGAGGGCAGGAGCAGCAGTCGCGAGAAGCTCGTCGCGGCAGCGCTGGAGGTAGCCGCGGAGAGCGGCTACGAGGGCGCCTCGATCAGCCGGATCTGCGCCGCGGCGGAGCTGCCGGCCTCCTCGGTCTACTGGCACTTCGCGAACAAGGACGACCTGTTCTCGGCCGCGGTTGACGACTCCTACCGCGCCTGGAGCAGCGCCCAGTCCTCCTGGCAGCCGCCGAGCGCGGACTGCGACTGCTCCACCGAGCTCCCTCTGTTGCTGAGGCCACTGGTGGCCAGCCTGCACCGGCTGCCCCCGTTCCTGCGGATCGGCCTGATGCTGGTGCTCCCGACGCGGCCCGAGCCGCTTCCCGGCCGCGACCGGTTCCTTGCCGTACGCCGCCAGTCGCGAGACGACTTCGCCGGATGGTTCCGTGGAGCCCTCGGCGACGACGGACCCACGCATGCCGACGAGATGGCGGCGCTGCTGCTCGTGATCGCAGACGGACTTCTCTTTGCCGAGGCGCTCGACAGCGCCGACATGCCACCGGCCACGACCTCGGACCTGCTGGCGCGACTGGTGACGGCGACGCCGTTTCATACACAGATCAGCCACTGACCTACTACCGTAGGTCCACAGAAGGTTTACGAGGCTAACGTGCGGAAACGCATGGAACTGTATGCCGTGTCATCTATTTCCGCAGGTCAGGAATGAGATTTATCCAACATTTGCTCCACAACCTCCGGAACGATCGTTACAGTGACTGCTGTCACAGAGAGTTGGAGGCCCCAGATCCCCCCTTCGTGGTGCCTCCGTCTCATTAAGGAGATCCCCCCATGAGCGTCACTGCTATCCCCACCCTGGCTAGTCAGCACGACCATGAAGGTGCCGCGAGGACGACCTCCTCGGCGACCCCGTCTGCGACGAAGGCCCTCCAGATCCTGGAGGCATTTCTCGGAGCCGGCCCGAAGCTCGGTGTCAGCGAGATCGCTCGCACCGCGGGCCTTCCCAAGTCGACCGCCTTCCGCCTCCTGCGCCACCTCGAGCAGAGCGGGTACGTCGAGCGCATCGGCCGCCACTACGTACTCGGCCGGCGGCTCTTCGAGCTCGGCAACGCGGTCCAGATCTGCCGCCCGCAGGGCATCCGCGAGACCGCGATGCCGCATCTGGCCGAGCTCTACGTAGCGACCGGCAAGACCGTGCACCTCGCCATCCTCGAGGGCACCGACATCGTCATCCTGGAGAAGATCACCGGACGCGGTGGCATCCAGCCGGACACGTACGTCGGCGGGCGAGCTCCCGCCGCCTGCTCCGCGCTCGGCAAGGCGATCCTCTCGTTCAGCGACCGCAACCACATCGCGGCGGTGCTCGAGTCCGGTCTGGTGAGGCGCACTCGCCACTCGCACGGCGACCCGGCGAAGTTCCTCGCCGAGCTCCGCCGTGCCAACAGCGAGCGCATCGCCTTCGACCGCGAGGAGGCCCAGCTCGGCATCGTCTGCGCCGCGGTGCCGATCATGATCGAGGGCCGTGCGATCGCCGCCGTCTCCGTCTCCGGAGGTGCCGCCGGATTCAACGCCGCCAGCATCACCCGCCACCTGCGCCGTGCCGCCGCAGCGATCTCGGACGAGGTCGTCTCCAGCGCCGCCTGACGCCCGTCGAGGCGTCACCTACATCGGCCGAGGCGTCGGTTTCGTCGGTCGAGAAGTCATGCGCTGACGTCTCGACCGACGTACCTGACGTCTCGGCCGACCGGGCTAACGCGTCGGCGGGTTGGGTCAGTAGGTGACCACGTGGGCACCGGCGACCGGGCCCGGGGCGGTCCAGACGCGGTCGTACGCCTTGGCCTGCATCGCTCCGGCGACCTCACGGGCGTGGGAGGCGTCGCGGCAGAGCATCAGGACCGTCGGGCCAGAGCCGGACAGCTGCACGGCCAGAGCGCCTGCCTCGGCGCCGTCCGCGAAGGTCTGGGCGAGGTCGGGGCGTAGCGCCAGGGCCGGCGCCTGCAGGTCGTTGGCGAGCGCGTCGGCGAGGAGGTCGGCGTCGCCCTTCTCCAGCGCCATGAGCAGGCTCTCGGGCACCTGCGGGTCGCCGACGCCGGTCCCGGCGAGCTCGTCGAAGGCGCGGTAGACCGACGGCGTCGACAGCCCCTGCTCGTTGCCGACCGCGACCCACCACCAGGAGCCGTTGTCGGTGACCGGCTCGACGATCTCGCCACGGCCGCCGCCGATGGCGGTGGCACCGATGAGCGCGAACGGTACGTCGGAGCCCAGCTGTCCCGCCAGGCTCAGCAGATCCTCGTCGGGTGTCTCCAGCGACCACAGACGGTCCAGGGCGACGAGCGTCGCGGCCGCGTCGGCCGAACCACCGGCGAGGCCGCCGGCGACCGGGATGCCCTTGTGGATCGCGACCTTCGCGGCCTTGTCGATGCCGTGGTGAGCGGCGAGCACCTTGCCTGCGCGCACGACGATGTTGTCGTCGCCGGTCGGGATCTCACCCAGCGCGATGTGGTCCTCTCCGGCGAGCGTGACCTGCCACTCGGCGGCCTCGCTCACGGTGACGTCGTCGTAGAGCCCGATCGCCTGGTAGACGGTCGCCAGCGGATGGAACCCGTCCGCACGGACCGGCCCGACGCCGAGATGGAGGTTGAACTTCGCGGCGGCGCGGACGGTGATCGTCATGAGGGGACCTTCTGGAGCGATTCGGTGATGCGTACGAAGTCCGCGATGGTCAGCGTCTCGCCGCGCGCCAGCGGGTCGATCCCGGCCGCCACCAGCGCCTTCTCGGCGGCGTCGGCAGAGCCGGCCAGAGGCTTGAGTACGCCGCGCAGCGCCTTGCGACGTTGCGCGAAGGCGGCGTCGATGACCGCGAAGACCTCTTCGCGCGAGACCGTCGTCGACGGCGGCTCGCGGTGACGCCAGTAGACGAGCCCGGAGTCGACGTTGGGCGCCGGCCAGAAGACGTTGCGGCCGATCGCACCGGCGCGGCGCACCTCGGCGTACCAGGCGGCCTTGACCGACGGGACGCCGTAGACCTTGGAGCCCGGCTTGGCGGCCAACCGGTCCGCGACCTCGGCCTGCACCATCACCAGCCCGTGCCGCAGCGAGGGCAGCAGGGACATCAGGTGCAGCAGGACCGGCACGGAGACGTTGTAGGGCAGGTTGGCGACCAGGGCCGTGGGCGGAGGGCCGGGGACGGAGTCGACCCGGAGGGCGTCGGCGCGGAGCAGGCTGAACGCGTCGGCCTGGTCGGGGGCGTACTCCTGGATAGTTCTCGGTAGCCGCTGTGCCAGGACCTCGTCGATCTCGATCGCGGTCACCTTGGCGCCGGTCTCGAGGATGGCGAGGGTGAGCGAACCGAGGCCGGGGCCGACCTCGACGACGACGTCATCGGCGCCGACGCCGGACTCGCGCACGATCCGGCGCACGGTGTTGGCGTCGATCACGAAGTTCTGCCCGCGCTGCTTGGTGGGGCGAAGATCGAGCTCAGCGGCCAGCGCCCTGACCTCCGCGGGCCCCAACAGGCGCGTCGGGGTGCGGTCGGTCATGCCACCCAGCGTAGGCCACGAGTGCCGAGTCGGGGGCGCCGGGCACCGCCCACAACCCCCCGCG
>NZ_JBHWLY010000123.1:0-8453 GCF_042730435.1 Nocardioides sp. NPDC059952
GGGAAATGCCGGCGCCTATGGCCTGCTCTCAGCCGACGGGAACGGGCTCGATCCGGTCGGTGCCCGCGTAGATGTTCATCGAGGAGCCGCGCAGGAACCCGACCAGGGTGAGGCCGTTGTCGTCGGCCAGATCGACGGCGAGCGAGGAGGGTGCCGAGACCGCGGCGAGCAGCGGGATGCCGGCCATCACGGCCTTCTGGACGAGCTCGAAGGAGGCGCGGCCGCTCACCATCAGCATGCTGTTGCGCAACGGCACCAGGCCCTCGCGCAGCGCGTGCCCGATCACCTTGTCGACGGCGTTGTGGCGGCCGACGTCCTCGCGTACGCAGAGCAGGTTGCCCTCCGCGTCGAAGAGCCCGGCAGCGTGCAGGCCGCCGGTGCTGTCGAAGACGCGCTGTGCCTCCCGCAGCCGCTCGGGCAGGACCGCCAAGAGCTCGGGGGTGACGCGCAGGGTGTCCTCGGCGACCGACCAGGCCGAGGACGTACGCACCGCCTCGAGGGACGCCTTCCCGCACAGGCCGCACGAGGAGGTCGTGTAGAAGCTGCGCTCCAGCGAGGCGTCGGGCGGCGGGACGTGCGCGGCCAGGCCGACGTCGACCACGTTGTAGGTGTTGCCGTCGTCGACGGTCGCGCCGGCGCAGTAGCGGACGCTCGCGACGTCGTCGGCCGAGTGCACGACGCCCTCGCTGACCAGGAAGCCGACGGCCAGGTCGAAGTCGCCGCCGGGAGTGCGCATCGTGACGGTCAGCGGCCGGCCGTTGACCCTGATCTCCATCGGCTCCTCGGCGGCCAGCTTGTCCGGCCGTCGCGAGATGACGCCGTCACGCACCCGCAGCACGGGCCGTCCAACTGTCACTCTTCCCATGTCAGCTCCTGTGGTGTGGGGTCGGTAGGACGCGGACCTCGCCATGACCGTCGATGGCCCGTGCCCGGATGCCGAGGTCACAGCAGAAGCCCCGGCTGCTGCGCTTGAGGCAGAGGAGCCCGACACAGCGCCCGTCCTCGACCACGGCCAGCCTGCGGCAGCCGTGGCGGGTCATCCACGTCCAGGTCTCCCAGAGATCGGCGCCGGGGACGACCGTGCGCCCCTCCAGCGTGCCCATCGTCCTCGCCGGGATGTCCCCGCTCACCTCGGCCTCGTGCGGTTCGATGACCGTGAGCAGCGTGCGGTCGTCGACGACGAGCGCCGCGTGCACGTGGTCGTCGCCGAAGAGATCGCGTACGTCGCGACCGGTCGCCGTGGCCGGGAGCAGCTTCGGCCGGCGGACCGTGGCGTCGGCCACGGTCGCCTCACCGGGGGCGTACGCGACCCGTCCGCCGCCGAACTCGACCCCACCCTCGTGGCGGGTGGTCGACTCCTCGATCCTGCTGAGGGGCACCTGTCCTCTTCTCGTTCGCGCTGCCGGTCCTGGTGAACACCACGGTACGCCGCACCCACAGCCCTCGTCGCCGCCCATCCGGGTCCCGGGACCATCCTGTCATCGGCCCGGTGCCGCCAGATGAGCCGTCGACTCGGCACGGGATCGCCCAGCCACGTACGATCTGCCTACCTACGACTGGGGCCGGAGGTTCCGTGAACGAAATCCAGCTCAGCGACCTGACCCTGGGACGCCATCTCGCCCAGGGCTCCCAGGGCCGCATCATCGAGCTGGCCGACCACCCCGGGACGGTCGCGAAGCTCTACCGCACGCGAGAGCGCGGCCTCGTGGACGGCCGTGCCCTGGCGGAGCTGGTGCGCATCCGCGGGTTCGTCGAGAGCGAGGGTCTGCAGGTGGACCACTTCGCCGCCTGGCCGCACACGGTCGTGCTCGACGGGCTGCGCACGGCCGGCTTCCTGATGCAACGGGTCCACGACCCGTTCCTGGCCGGCTTCGGCCCCACCACCGCCCTTGCGGAGCTGGGTCTGCTCGTGGACAGCGGTGACGTACGCAGTCCCGGGATCTACGAGCGGGTGCTGCTGATGCGGGCGCTGGCCGCGGTGATGGACGCGCTGCACCGGCAGGGCCTGGTCCTCGGCGACCTCTCCCCGCGCAACATCGCCTGGTCGGTCTCGCCCGTCCCCCGGGTGATGCTGCTCGACTGCGACGGGATCCGGCCGGCCGGCGAGGACGGCGTGCTGCCGCCCGCCGACACCCGCGGCTGGGAGGACCCCACCAACGCCGGTCTACCGCCGACCGCCGACAGCGACCGCTTCAAGCTGGCCCTCACGATCGCCCGCGTGCTCACCGGCGACCGCAACGCTGCCCCCGGCCTCCGGCCGGACCTGACCTTCGCCGGCGAGGCCGGCATCCTGGTCGGTCCGCTCACCCGGCTCATGGACCAGGCCGCCGGCCGTCCCGGCCTCCGGCCGACCGCGTCGCAGTGGGCCACCGTCCTGGACGCACGCGGCCCCTGGGCCGGGGCCGCCCCGCCGCAGCCCCCGGCCCAGCCGGCGATGCGCTCCCGCGGTTCCTCTCCCAGCGGGGAGATCCTGCGACCGTTCCGGCGGCCGTCGCGTTGATGGCGGGGAGACCGCGTGCTGGAGGCTGAGGCCGAACGCCTCCTCGACGACGAGCTCGTCGAGTGGCTCGCCGACCTGGTCGATCCGGCCCTGGTCCGGCGGGAGTCGCCCAAGGCGCAGCTGCAGGGCCTGGGCGTCGCCGTGATCCACCGGATCGGGGTGAACGAGACCTTTGGGCTGCTGCACTTCCGCGACGGGCTCGAGCACAACCCGCTGCCGCTGCGCGATCCCGAAGGGTTACGCATCGTCCTGGTCACCAGCCGTGGCGAGGACCTCACGGTCGACGACGTAGAGTTCGTCGACTGGAGCCGCGACGACGACTGCCTGCGCTGCCGGACGGTGCTGTCAGGCTGGGAGCCCCCGCCCCTGGACCCGACGGCCACGATCACCTCGGTCGGCAGCCTCCACATCGCCTACGACCACGCCGATCGCGCGGGAATGACTCCCGAGCAGGTCCTGGCCCGGCTCCGGCCGGCAGTCGCCGAGGCCAACGTCGCCTTGGCCTCCTGGGACGGCGCGAGCGTCGGCGCCTACTGGTATCCGGCCACCGAGACCTGGGCCCATGTCGTCCCGCTGCGCCTGGATCCCGCGGCCGAGCCGGTCGCTGGCGTGCTCGTCCGTCACCCGGACGGATACCACCTCGTCACGATACTGACGCGGCGTACGGCCTTCTGGAACCTGGTCAGCGTCGGTCAGGTGCCGCCGGCCTGGCTCGACCAGCCCGACCAGCGAGTGACCTCCACCGCGACCACCGGACCCGCCGGCGGCCGCTCGCGATAGTCGGCGTACTTCGCGACCAGCGGCGCCAGGTCGTAGCTCTCGTGCACGCTCGCCACGCCGTCGGCGCGCGCCCACCACAGCTGGTCCCAGTCGTCGTCGTACTCGTCGACCAGCACCGAGACCGCCGGGTTGGCGGCGATGTCGTCGAGCCGTCGAAGCCGCGTCGTCGACTTCGGCTTGTGATCGACAGCAGTCATGAGTACGCCACCGGCCAGCGCGAACACGATCGGCACCACCCGCGGTGTCCCGTCCGCGGACACCGTCGCCAGCCGCGCGACGCGGGCCCGCGCGAACCGCACCCGCGCCCACTCCTCGTCGCGTCGCACCATCGGATCCGGGCTCAGTCCTCCGGGTCGTAGCCCAGGTTGGGCGAGAGCCAGCGCTCGGCCTCGGCCATCGTCCAGCCCTTGCGGCGGGCGTAGTCGGCGACCTGGTCCTGGCCGATGCGGCCGACGACGAAGTACTGCGAGTCGGGGTGGCCGTAGTAGAGGCCCGAGACCGAGGCGCCGGGCCACATGGCCATCGACTCGGTGAGCTCGATGCCGGTCTTCTCCTCCACGTCGAGCAGCGACCAGATGGTCTGCTTCTCGGTGTGGTCGGGACAGGCCGGGTAGCCCGGGGCGGGGCGGATGCCGGAGTACTTCTCCGCGATCAGGTCCTCGTTGGCCAGCTTTCCGTCGCCGCCCTCGTCGGCGGCGTAGCCCCAGAACTCGGTGCGTACGCGCTGGTGGAGCCGCTCCGCGAACGCCTCGGCGAGGCGGTCGGCGAGAGCCTCCACCATGATCGCGGAGTAGTCGTCGAGCTCGTCCTTGAACGCCTTGACCCGCTCCGGCAGGCCGATCCCCGCGGTCACCGCGAAGGCACCGACGTGGTCGGCCCCCTCGCCGACGGGCGCGACGAAGTCGGCCATCGACTTGTTGGAGATGCCGTCGCGGTGCTGGCCCTGCTGACGCAGCTGGAACAGTGTCGCCCGCTCCTCGGTGCGCGAGTCATCGGCGTAGACGACCACGTCCTCGCCGGTCGAGTTGGCCGGGAAGAGGCCGTAGACGCCACGTGCCTCGAGCCACTTCTCCTCGATGATCCTGTCGAGCATCTCCTGCGCGTCGTCGTAGAGCTTGCGCGCGGCCTCGCCGGTGGCCGGGTTGTTGAGGATGTCGGGGAAGCGTCCCTTCATCTCCCAGGCGTTGAAGAACGGCTGCCAGTCGATGTAGTCGCGCAGCTCGGCGATCGGATAGTCCAGCAGTGTGTGGGCGCCGGGCTGCGCCGGCTCCGCCGGGAGCTTGGAGAAGTCGATCTCGGGCTTGTTGGCCTTCGCCTGGACGTACGTCAGGGACACCCGCTCACGGCGCTCGGCGTGGCGCTCGCGGAGCGAGTCGTAGTCGACCTTGACCTCGGCCATCAGCTTCTCGCGACGCCCCGCGTCGAGCAGGGCTGCCGCGGTCGGCACCGAGCGGGAGGCGTCCTTGACCCAGACGACGGGTCCGTCGTAGGCCTTGTCGATCTTGACCGCGGTGTGGGCTCGCGAGGTCGTGGCGCCGCCGATGAGCAGCGGCAGGTCCAGTCCGACGCGCTGCATCTCGGTGGCGAAGCCGACCATCTCATCCAGCGACGGCGTGATCAGGCCGGAGAGGCCGATGATGTCGGCGTCGTGCTCCTTGGCGGCGTCGAGGATCTTCTGCGCGGGCACCATCACACCGAGGTCGATCACCTCGTAGTTGTTGCACTGCAGCACCACACCGACGATGTTCTTGCCGATGTCGTGGACGTCACCCTTGACGGTGGCCATCACGATGGTGCCGTTCTTGGTCTCGACGTCGCCCGGCTTCTTCTCGGCCTCGATGAACGGGATCAGGTAGGCGACCGCCTTCTTCATCACCCGGGCGCTCTTGACGACCTGCGGCAGGAACATCTTGCCGGCGCCGAACAGGTCGCCGACGACGTTCATGCCGTCCATCAGCGGCCCCTCGATGACCTCGATCGGGCGGCCACCGCGAGCCGAGATCTCGGCGCGAAGCTCCTCGGTGTCGGACTCGACGTAGGCATCCAGGCCCTTGACCAGCGCGTGGGTGATCCGCTCGCCGACCGGCAGCTCGCGCCAGGCCTCGGCCTTGGCCTCCGCCTCGGGTGAGTCCTTGTTGAACTTCGAGGCGATCTCCAGCAGCCGCTCGGCGGCGTCGGGACGCCGGTTGAGCACGACGTCCTCGATCCGGTCCCGCAGCTCGGTGTCGACCTCGGAGTAGGGCACCAGGGCGCCGGCGTTGACGATGCCCATGTCCAGCCCCGCCTCGATCGCGTGGTAGAGGAAGACCGCGTGGATCGCCTCACGCACCGGGTTGTTGCCCCGGAAGGAGAAGCTCACGTTGGAGATGCCGCCGGAGACCTTCGCCCCGGGGAGGTTCTGCTTGATCCAGCGAACGGCCTCGATGAAGT
This sequence comes from Nocardioides sp. NPDC059952, assembly GCF_042730435.1. Taxonomy (NCBI): domain Bacteria; kingdom Bacillati; phylum Actinomycetota; class Actinomycetes; order Propionibacteriales; family Nocardioidaceae; genus Nocardioides; species Nocardioides sp. NPDC059952. Next base: position 5,711 of record NZ_JBHWLY010000123.1, read on the forward strand.
CCGCGCCGTAGGTCGCGTGCTCCTCGATCCCGGTCGCCACCGCGAACACGTTGGGGTCGAAGATGATGTCGTCGGGCTCGAAGCCGACCTCGTCGACGAGGATCCGGTAGGCCCGCTCGCACACCGCGATCCGGCGCTCGTAGGAGTCGGCCTGGCCGTCCTCGTCGAAGGCCATCACGACCGCGGCGGCGCCGTAGCGCTTGCACAGCTCGGCGTGCTCGACGAAGGACTCCACGCCCTCCTTGAGCGAGATCGAGTTGACGATCGGCTTGCCCTGGACGAGCTTGAGGCCGGCCTCGATGACCTCCCACTTGGAGGAGTCGATCATGATCGGGACCCGGGAGATGTCGGGCTCGGAAGCGACCAGCGTCAGGAACCGGGTCATCGCCGCGACCCCGTCGATCATGCCCTCGTCCATGTTGACGTCGATGACCTGCGCGCCGTTCTCGACCTGCTGCGCGGCCACGGACAGCGCGGTGTCGAAGTCGCCGGCCTTGATCAGGTTGCGGAACTTCGCCGACCCGGTGATGTTGGTCCGCTCCCCCACGTTGACGAAGAGGCTCTCCTCGGTCACGGTGAACGGCTCCAGGCCGGAGAGCCGCAGCGCGGGCTCGACCTCGGGGACGTCGCGGGGCGCGACCCCCTCGACCTGCTTGGCGATCTCGGCGATGTGGGCCGGCGTGGTGCCGCAGCAGCCGCCGACGAGGTTCACGAACCCGGCGGTGGCGAACTCGTGGACGTGGCCCGCGGTGTCACTCGGGCCTTCGTCGTACTCGCCGAAGGCGTTCGGCAGCCCCGCGTTGGGGTAGCAGGAGACGAAGGCGTCCGCGACCCGGGCGAGCTCGGCGATGTAGGGGCGCATCTCCTGGGCGCCGAGCGCACAGTTGAGGCCGACCAGGAGCGGCTCGGCGTGGCGTACGGAATCCCAGAACGCCTCGGTGACCTGCCCCGACAGGGTGCGGCCGCTGGCGTCCGTGATCGTCCCGGAGATCACGACCGGCCAGCGGCGGCCGTACTCCTCGAAGACCTGCTGGACGGCGAAGATCGCCGCCTTGGCGTTGAGGGTGTCGAAGATGGTCTCGATGAAGATCAGGTCCGAGCCGCCCTCCAGGAGCGCGCGGGTCGCCTCGGCGTAGGCATCGCGGAGCTGCTCGTAGGTGACGTTGCGGGCGCCGGGGTCGTTCACATCCGGGCTGATCGAGGCCGTACGCGTCGTCGGGCCGAGCGCGCCGGCGACGTAGCGCGGCTTCTCGGGGGTCGAGTAGATGTCCGCGGCCGCACGAGCCAGGCGCGCGGCCTCGAAGTTGATCTCGTAGGCGAGATCGGCCAGGTCGTAGTCGATCAGCGAGACCGCGTTGGCGTTGAACGTGTTGGTCTCGATGATGTCGGCGCCGGCCTCGAGATATTCGCGGTGGATGTCCTCGATGATCTGCGGCTGGGTCAGGTTGAGCAGGTCGTTGTTGCCGATCAGGTCGGAGTGCCAGTCCTTGAACCGCTCGCCGCGATAGCCGGCCTCGTCGGGACGGTCACGTTGGATCGCAGTGCCCATCGCACCGTCGAGCACCATGATCCGCTCCTTCAAGGTGGCGGTCAGGGTCTCGGTGACATCAGGGCGCAGACTCACTCTTGTTTCCTCTCCCGGGCGGGCACGGTGGTGTGCACGGCTTTGCCTGAAACACGCTACGGCGTAGGTGCGCGGGCTATGCCATTTCATTCCGAATCCTGACACCGGGAGTCCACCAGGTGGGAATTCAGAAGGTGTACGCAGGGTGAACGACGCCGCCTCCCTGGTCCCGGTGACTAGGGTGGAGGTGTGATCGAGATCGAAGAGACCCGCGACCTGGTCGATCCTGTGGTGATCGCCGCGTTCGAGGGCTGGAACGACGCGGCCGACGCCGCCTCCGGCACGGTTGACCATCTGATGGACGTCTGGCACGCGCGGGTGGTGGCCGAGATCGATCCCGAGGACTTCTACGACTACCAGGTCAACCGGCCGGTCACCGCCACCGACGAGAACGGCTTCCGTTCCATCACCTGGCCCACCACCCAGATCGCCGTCTGCTCCCCGCCCGACCTGGACCGCGACATCATCCTGGTGCGCGGCATCGAGCCCAACATGCGCTGGAAGCAGTTCGTCGGCGAGATCCTGGAGTGCGTCGACGAGCTCGGCGGTCAGCTCGTGGTGACCCTCGGCGCGCTTCTCGCCGACGCTCCGCACACCCGGCCGATCCCGGTCTCCGGCACCTCCACCGAGCCCGACCTCGTCGACCGCCTCAAGCTCGACTCGCCGTCCTACGAGGGCCCGACCGGCATCGTCGGTGTGCTCCAGGAGGCCTGCATCCAGTCCGACATCCCCGCGGTCTCCTACTGGGCCGCGGTCCCCCACTACGTCGCCGCGCCGCCCTGCCCCAAGGCCACCCTTGCCATCGTCAACAAGCTCGAGGACCTTCTGCAGTGCTCCATCCCGCTCGGCGACCTCCCCGAGGACGCCCGAGCCTGGGAGCGCGGCGTCAACGACCTCGCCGAGGAGGACGAGGACGTCTCCGACTACGTACGCTCCCTCGAGGAGGCCCGCGACACCGCCGACCTTCCCGAGGCCAGTGGCGACGCGATCGCCCGGGAGTTCGAGCGCTACCTCAAGCGCCGCACCGACGACAACTGACCCGCTGGTCGAGCCCCGCGAGCGCCAGCGAGCGGTGTCGAGACCAACACGGTCCCATCGAGCGCTCGATGGGACCGTGTC
>NZ_JBHWLY010000124.1:0-8451 GCF_042730435.1 Nocardioides sp. NPDC059952
TATGCGGGGCGGGCCGCCTTCGTGCTGCTGGTGGGTCAGGAGCCGTACAGCGCCCGGATCCCGGCCGCGTCGGAGGCCTGGAACTCCAGGTCCTCCGAACCGCCGTTGCACTGCGGGTAGTGCATGATCGAGGAGGAGTCGTACGGGGTCAGCGCACGCCAGTTGTTGTCCTCGAAGCAGGTCGCCGCCTCCGGACGGGTGTGCTCGTGGCGGAACCCGAGGGCGTGACCGAGCTCGTGGCCGAGGATGTCACCCGGCTCCCAGTTGCCCGACGAGAAGATCGAGTCGTCGATGAGCACGTTCCGCGAGCGCTTCGAGGTCGAGGGGAAGAACGCCCGCGCGATGTACTGCGAGGTGTTCACCGGCTCGACCGAGAAGAGCACGTTGGAGTTGCGGGTGTTGCACGCGGCGTCCTGCGCGGGCACGTAGGTGAACTCGACCGCCGAGCTCGCCCCCTCCCACAGGCCCGCACCCTGCTCCATCGCGGTGACGATGCCGGCCTTGTTACCGGCGAACTTGTCCGAGACACAGTAGGTCAGGTTGAGCGCCTGGGAGGCCGTCCACTTGTCGTCCTTCCCGCTGACGGTGTTGACGATGAGACCGTCCTTGGGAATGTGCTTCGACGTCGAGACCATCGACTCGTAGAACTTGTGCAGGTCACCCTGGTTGGAGACGACCTCGTCGCCGTTGACGACGTACTGACCGTCGACGTCGACGTACGTGGACGCCTCGAACTCCTGGTAGCTCGGTGCCTCCTCGGCAGATGCGGGAACCATCGACGCAGTCAGCGCCGCGGCACCCGCAGCCGCGGCGATCATCATGGGAATACGGACTCGCATAGCTCTTCCTCCTGGATTCGTGAACGACCGCCGGCGATTGACGCCGGCGGCCACAGGAGATTCAAGCGTTGCGACTAGGGATGGACTATAGAAACTTCGGTGAAATTACCGTTGAACAGGCAAAAGTTTCGAGACGAATTCCTGCGTTTGTCGCCGGGAGCGTCACGGAGCGGGCCAGATCACCTTGTCGTTGTCGTCGACGACCGCCTCGGCGAAGGACGTGTCGAACCAGGAAGCGGCCTGCTCGGGCGTGACCTGCTGCCCTGCGTACGCCGTCACGACCCCGGCCAGCGCCGCGACGTTGTCGGGGTCGACCGAGCCGAACCTGCCCGGGAGCGGGTTGTCGGAGGCGACCTTCACCTCGGTGCGCCAGATCGCCGTCTCGTGCTTCTCGTCGGACTCGGCGCCGGCCAGGTCGTGCTGGTAGCCGATGCACTCCTCGACGCGGTCGGCGCCGGCGCAGTAGGCGTAGCCCTTGAAGACGGCGCGCAGGAAGTCCTGGACCGCGGTCGGGTGCCTCTTCGCCCACGCGGGGTTGACGGAGTAGGCGCCGAGGGAGCCCGGTACGTCGAAGTCGGTCGGCTCCCAGACGGTGACCTTCTCCCCGGCCGCCTTCAGCTGGTTGGGCTCGTTGGAGACGAACCCGACCAGCGCGTCGACCTGGCCGCGGGGCAGGACGCCCGGGTCATAGCCGACCTTGACCTGCTTCACCTTCGCCATGTCCACACCGGCCTCCGCGAGCATCGCCTGCACGCCGACCGGCACCCAGCCCTTGTGGCCGAGGGTCTTGCCCTCGAGCTGCTTCAGATCGGTGATGCCGGTGCCGGTCATCAGCACGTCGAGGCCGGCGTTGGAGTAGGACGAGACGCCCAGCACCTTCAGGCCACTGGCGTTGGAGGTCATGATGTCCTGCTCGGAGAGCGGTCCGACCTGCACCTTCCCGGCCGCGATCAGCTTGGCGTTCTGGGAGACGTCGCCCGACCCCGGCTGGAGCTCGACATCGAGGCAGAGATCGTCGAAGTAGCCGAGCCGGTCTGCGGCGATGGCCTCCATGATCGAGGCCGACGCCTGCCAGTAGTAGCCCGACATGTAGGTGATCTTGCCGGCCTCCTGGTTCTGCTCGCAGCGCTCGGCCGAGACCGCGCTCCCCTGCTCACCGGCGGAGTCCGCCGAGGACCCGCAGGCGGTCAGCGCGCCCATCAGGACGACCGCCGACATGAGGGCAGCAGCGATCGGACGTACGCGAGACATGAAGGGCTCCTTCAACTCGAGGATCAGGACTCGTGCCAGTGGAGCACTCGACGCTCGGCGAGCGTCACGAGCCAGAACAGCAACGACCCGAGCGCCGCGAGGACGAAGATCGCTGCCCACACCGTAGCCAGTCTGTTCTGCGAGCTGGCGACCTGTATCACGCTGCCCAGGCCGTCGGCCGAACCCGCGGCGGAGAGCTCGGCCACGACGGCGCCGATCATGGACAGCGGGAAGACGATCCGCAGGGACGCGAAGACGTAGGGCAGCGAGGCCGGCACCCGCAGGTGGCGCAGCACCTCCAGGCGGCTCGCGGCCACGGTGCGGTAGACCTGCAGCACCGGCGACGGCACCGTCCGCAGCCCGGTCGCCACGTTGATCAGGATCGGGAAGAAGCAGACCAGAGCGGTCAGGACGACCTTCGGTCCCATCCCGAACCCGAGCGCGACCACGAGCAGCGGCGCGATCGCCACCAGCGGGGTCACCGAGAGCACGACCGCCACCGGCATCACCGCGCGCCGCACCACCGCGACCTCGCTCACCACGACGGCGAGTGCGAAGGCGGCGACGAACCCGATCCCGAGCCCCACCAGCGCCTCGCCGAGCGTGACCAGGGTGTTGCTCAGGAAGTAGCCCGGGTCCTCGATCAGCACGCTCGCGATGTCGCCGAGCGGTGCGAACAGGTAGGGCATCCGCCGCGCGCCCAGCTCCCAGGCGAGCCCGAGCACCACGACGAGAAGGACGAACGGGAGCCAGTAGCCCGGCCGGAGCAGGCGGGTGCGGCGGCGCAGGCGGCGCGCGGCGAGCTGCTCGGGGGTGGGGACGACCAGATGTGGTCGCTGCCGAGGGGCCGGCTGCGTACCGGAGTCCAGGGTCACGAGACGACCTCTCCGTGGCTGAAGGCGTCTCGCAGGCTGCCCCGGAGGGCGAGCTCGTAGGCGTGGAACTCGGGCGAGGTGAGGAGCTCCTGGTGACGGGGGCGAGGCAGGTCGATGTCGATGACGTCGGTGATCCGCCCCGGTCGCGGCGCCATCACCACGACCTTGTCGGACAACCTGACCGCCTCGGAGATCGAGTGGGTGACGAAGACGACCGTCGCGCGGGTCTGCTCCCACAGCTCCAAGAGCTGCTCCTGAAGAGCCTCGCGGGTGAACTCGTCGAGCGCACCGAAGGGCTCGTCGAGAAGGAGTACGTCGGGGCGGAGCCCGAAGGCACGTACGATCGCGGTCCGCTGCTTCATGCCACCCGACAGCTCGGCGGGCAGCTTGTGGAGCGACTCCCCCAAGCCGACCTCGCGCAGCATCGCCTCGAGGTCGGGGCGGCCGCGGTCGTACCCGTCTCTCGGGCGCTGGCGGTTGACCTTGTGGGGCAGCGTCACGTTGCCGAGCACGCTCAGCCAGGGCAGCAGCGCCGGAGACTGCGGCACGAACCCGAAGGCCTTCGCCTCGGCGGCCTCCTTCGGGGTGAGGCCGCACACGGTGATCGTGCCGGCCTCCGGCTTCTCCTGCCCGCTGATCAGCCGCAACAGCGTCGACTTGCCGCACCCCGAGGGCCCGATGATGCTCACGAACGTGCCGGGCTCGATGGTCAGGTCGATGTCATCGAGGGCGATCAGCTCGGAGAGATCTGCCTGCTCGTAGAGACGACGGACCCCGTGCATCTCGATCGTCGCGCTGCCCACGCCTCAAACGGTAGTCCACATCATCTTCTGGATAGTCTGACGGGCGTGCGTATCGCCACCTGGAACATCAACTCCATCCGCTCCCGCATCGACCGCGTCGAGGCCTTCGTCGAGCGACACTCGATCGACGTGCTCGCCGTGCAGGAGACCAAGGCCAAGCCCGACCAGATCCCGACGATGGGGCTGGAGGCCCGTGGCTACGAGGTCGCCTCGGTCGGCTACGACCAGTGGAACGGCGTCGCGCTGATCTCCCGGGTCGGGCTCGCCGACATCCAGGTCGGGTTCGAGGGGATGCCATCGTTCAAGGACGTCGCGGAGGCTCGGGCTCTCTCGGCCACGTGCGGCGGCGTACGCGTCACCTCGGTCTATGTCCCGAACGGCCGTAAGCCCGACGACCCCCACTACGCCTACAAGCTGGAGTGGCTGGCCGCGCTGCAGAAGGCCGCGACGGCCTGGCACGACGGACCCTCGGCGATGGTCGGCGACTGGAACGTCTGCCCCTTCGACGAGGACTGCTTCGACCCCAAGCAGTTCGTCGGCAAGACCCACCTCACCCCCGCCGAGCGTGACGCCTTCTTCGCCATCGAGAAGGACTTCAAGGACGTCGTACGCCCCTTCGTGCCCGGTCCGGAGGCCTACACCTACTTCGACTACTACCGGCAGCGGTTCGAGCGCAACCGCGGGCTTCGCATCGACTTCGTCCTCGGCTCTCCCCTGTTCGCCGAGCGGGTGACCGGCGCGTTCGTCGACCTCGACGAGCGCAATCCCGCGATCGGCACCGGCGCGCCCTCCGACCATGCCCCGGTGATCGTCGACCTCGCCGACTGAGGCCGGCTACTTCGGGGGCTTCGGCGGCAGCGACTCGGCCGTGGCGACGCCGCGCCTGATCCAGTCGGCGAGCGCATCGCCGTTGACCAGGTCGGCGGCGACGTTGACGTAGCCGGACATCGTCCGGGAGCCCATGGTCATCGGCTCGGCGCCCGCGGCGAGGGCGGTCTCGTAGGCCGACCTGCCGGTGCGGACGAGCAGGTCGTCGGCGCCGACCGCGCACGCCATGTTGCCGTTCACCATGAACGCCAGCCCACCGAACATCTTCACCTCGGTGGTGCCGGCGGGCATCAGGTCCCGCACGCGTTCGGCCAGCTCGACGTTGTAGGCCATGCCTCCATGGAACCACGAACCGCCGACCGTGCCCATCGAACGAATTGTCGGTGGTCCCTGCGAAGATCGATGGCATGGAGATCTGGATCCTCGTGCTCGGGCTGGTGATCGGTCTTGCCCTGGGCGTCGTTCTCGGGGCGCTGTGGGCGCGGGCCCGGAGCGTGGGGACGGTCGCGGCGGGGATGGTGGACCAGGCCGAGGTGATGCAGGGGCTCGACCGGCTCAGCGACCAGATGCAGCATCTCGACCGGGAGCGGGCCCGCTGGCAGGGGCAGTTCGAGACAGAGGTCGGACGGCTTCAGACCGAGACCCGATCGCTGTCGACGGCGTTGCGGAAGCCCCAGGTCAGAGGCCGCTGGGGCGAGATGCACCTGCGCCGCGCGGTGGAGCTGGCCGGCCTGGTGGACAAGTGCGACTTCTCCGAGCAGGTCCATCTCGAGGACGGGCGCCTGCGCCCCGACCTGGTGGTGCACCTGTCCGGCAACAAGGAGCTGGTCGTCGACTCCAAGGTCCCCCTGGACGCTTACCTCGATGCCGCGGCCGCGGACAACGAGGACGACTACCGCGCTCACCTGCGCCGACACACCGCCCAGCTGCGTACGCATGTGGACCAGCTGGCCTCGAAGTCCTACTGGCGCTTCCTGGAGGAGTCGCCCGAGTTCGTCGTGCTCTTCGTGCCGGCGGAGTCGTTCCTCTCGGCGGCGCTGGAGACCGAACCCGGCCTGATCGAGTACGCCGCGGAGCGCCGGGTCGTGCTGGCCTCACCGACGACGCTGATCGCGCTGCTGCGCACCGTGGCGCACGGATGGTCCCACGAGGCGCTCGCCGAGCAGGCCCGGGAGATCCACCGGCTCGGCCGTGACCTGCACCAGCGCCTCTCCACCATGTCCAGCCACCTGGACGGGATCGGGCGCTCCCTCAACACCGCGGTGACCCGCTACAACCAGGCGATCGGATCCCTCGACAACCGGGTCCTGGTGGCCGCCCGTCGTTTCAATGAATTATCGGTAACCGACGACGAGCTCGAGACGCCGCGTCCCGTGGAGATACGCGCTGTGGAGCGGCTCAGCAGCGTAAGGGAGGATGATCGGCGCGCCGCCGAAAATGACGGTGTGCCGGGCCCTACCGTGGGTTCTGATACACAGGCTGCATACGAGAGATCGTGACCCCATGAGCGAGCGCCAGCGAGCGACCATCGGCGTCCTGCCGTCGCGTCCGCATGGTGGTGCCTGCGCGGAGGCAGCGTCATGAGTCAGCGCACCATCTGGGAGGAAGGACGCGAGTCCGGCCGCCATGTTGTCGCGCTCGGATCCGCCACCTCGCTGACGGTGACCTTCGTCGATCTGCTCATGGACGACCAGATCGGCCTGCTCTTCGACTTCGCCTTCGTGGCCATCGCGCTGACGCTCGCGCTGATCGTCAGACCCAGCGACTTCTTCGTGGTCGGCGTGCTTCCGCCGCTGATCATGCTCGGCATCTTCATCCTGCTGGCCGCGACTCAGCCCGGGTCGATCGCCGACGCGGGGGACGGCTTCGTCCAAGCCGTGGTCAGTGGCCTCGGACACCACGCGATCAGCCTGTTCATCGGCTACGCCCTGTGCCTGGGCTGCCTGGTGATGCGCCGCCGCGTCCTGAAACAGCGCACCGAGACCCGCGACGAGGTCGAGCGCGAGCGCGCCCTGGCCTCCTGAGCGATCAGTCCAGCGCCAGGAACCCGGAGACGTCGCCGGCACCCTGACGGATGACCTCGGGCTCACCGTCGGACCAATCGATGACCGTGGTCGGCTCGGCCGGGGTCTCACCGGCATCGATCACGATGTCGACCTGATGGTCGAGCGCCTCCTTGACGTTCCACCCGAAGACCTCCGGCTCGGTCTCGCCGGGCAGGATCAGCGTCGAGGACAGCAGCGGCTCACCGAGCTCCTCGAGCAGCGCCTGCACGACGGCATGCTCGGGGATGCGTACGCCGACAGTCTTCTTCTTCGGGTGCATCAGCCGTCGCGGCACCTCGGGGGTCGCCGGGAGGATGAACGTGTAGGGCCCCGGAGTCGCGTGCTTGATCGCCCGGAAGGCGCTGTTGTCGACGTGGACCATCGTGCCGAGCTGGGCGAAGTCCTTGCAGATCAACGTGAAGTGGTGGCGGTCGTCGAGACCACGGATCCGCAGGATCCGGTCGCGCCCGTCCTTGTTGCCGATCCGGGAGCCGAGGGCGTAGCCGGAGTCGGTCGGGTACGCGATCAGCTGGTCGTCACGCAGGGCATCGACGACCTGGCTGATCAGACGGGACTGCGGGTTGTCAGGGTGTACGTCAACGAAGCGAGCCACTCCCGCACCCTAGCGCCTCTCGCTGGCCGGTTCCTTCATCACGGTATGCAGGTCAAGGCGCACATCCCGTGCGGAACTCCGCGGGGGATGTGTTACTTCGGCTGCATACCTTGACGAAGGAACAACCTCAGCCGCGCGCCGCGGCCGCCTTGAGGTCCTTGCGGAGCTCGGTGGGGAGCGCGAAGATCAGCGACTCCTCGGCACTCTTGTGCGCCAGCGCGTCGGGGAAGCCACGGTCCTTGAGGAACTCGACGACACCCTCGACCAGCTTCTCGGGCACGCTGGCTCCGGAGGTGACCGAGACGTTGCGTACGCCCTCGAGCCAGGACTCGTCGATCTCGCCTGCGTCGTCGACGCGGTAGGCGGCCTTGGCACCGGCCTCGAGGGCGACCTCGACCAGGCGGACCGAGTTGGAGGAGTTGCCGGAGCCGACGACGATGACCAGGTCGCTGCCCCCGCCGATCTCCTTGACCGCCTGCTGGCGGTTCTGGGTGGCGTAGCAGATGTCGTCGCTGGGCGGGTCGAGCAGCTCGGGGAACTTCTCCCGGAGCGCGGCGACCGTCTCCATGGTCTCGTCGACCGAGAGGGTGGTCTGGGAGAGCCAGACGACCTTGGAAGGGTCCGCGACCTCGACACCGGGTACGTCACCGGGGCCCTCGACGAGCGTGGTCGCCTCCGGCGCCTCACCCATGGTGCCCTCGACCTCCTCGTGACCTGCGTGACCGATGAGCAGGATGCTGTAGCCCTCGCGCGCGAACCGCTTGGCCTCCAGGTGGACCTTGGTGACCAGGGGGCAGGTCGCGTCGATCGTCTTCAGCTCGCGCACGGCGGCGTCGGCGTGGACCGCCGGCGAGACGCCGTGGGCGGAGAAGACGACGGTCGCACCCGAGGGCACCTCGTCGAGCTCGTTGACGAACACCGCGCCGCGGTTGCGCAGATCGTCGACGACGTGCTTGTTGTGCACGATCTCCTTGCGCACATAGACCGGCGCACCGTAGAGGTCCAATGCCTCCTCGACCGTGATCACGGCCCGGTCCACCCCCGCGCAATAGCCGCGCGGCTCCGCGAGGAGGACAGCCTTCTCGTCGTCGGAGATCAGGCGTGGGGTGCCGAGGTCGATGCTCATGGCTTCAGTCTAGAGACCCGGCCTGAGAACGCCGAGTCGGCTCATCCTGACCGCCACCCTCGCCGAGTCGG
>NZ_JBHWLY010000125.1:0-2312 GCF_042730435.1 Nocardioides sp. NPDC059952
GGCGTGTAGAGAACAAAACGGTTTACCAACCCGCACGATGGGACCGTGTTGGTCTCGACACGCTCGGCCGCAGGCGGCCTCGCGGCTCGACCAGCGGGGCAGCGGGGCGGGGTCAGACGCTCCGCCGGCCGAGATGGATGACGGCGACGGTGATGCGGCGCTCCTCGACCACGTAGACGATGCGGTAGCGGCCGACGCGGAGGCGGTAGCGGTCTTTGCCCCAGGCGTAGGCGCCGACGTCGCGCGGGGTCTCGGCGAGGGAGTCGACGGTGTCGAAGACCTGGATCAGGCCGATGGGGTCGTCGTCGACGTACGCCTCGGCCGACTGCAGCGCCTCGTCGGCCCAGACGACCTGGTAGGTCACTCGCTGGAGAGGCGGTCGAGACCGAGGGCGCGGCGGGCCTCGGCATGCGGGGTGTAGCTGACCTCGCCGAGCTCGCGACGCAGGGAGTAGCGCGCGATGGCGAGATCGTCCTCGAGATCCTCGATGCGCCGGTCGTGGTCGTTGAGGTAGGCGCGGATCGCCTCGCGGGCGATCTCCTGCTTCGACCGGTTCTCCGTCTTGGCGCGGTCGGTCAGCAGCCGGTCGTCGGCCTCGCTGAGTCGAAGAGTCATAGCCATGGACCCACTGTAACCCCGGGTGGTATCACGCGGTATCGTACGTGTCCGAACCGTCGAGCTTTACCCTGGGGGACGTCCATATGTCGCTGACCGCGCTCTACCTGCTCGTTGCACTAGGAGCGGGGCTGGTCGCGATGTTCCTGAAACTTCCGCCCATGGTCGGCTTCCTCGCCGCCGGGTTCGGGCTGCACGCCGCCGGGGTCGGCGAGCTGGACGGGCTGCACACGCTGTCCGAGCTCGGGGTCACGCTGCTCCTGTTCGGGATCGGTCTCAAGCTCGATGTGAGATCGCTGCTCCGGCCCGACGTGTGGCTGAGCACCTTCGCCCACCTGGGGTTCAGCGTCATCATCGGGATCGGCATGCTGGCCGGGATCGCACCGCTCGGCTTCGCGCTCCTCGCCGACGCCGACCTGGGCGAGATGGCGCTGATCGCCTTCGTGCTCTCGTTCTCCTCGACCGTCTTCGCGATCAAGGTCCTCGACGAGCGCCACGACAACAACACCCTCTACGGCCGGATCGCCATCGGTGTGCTGGTCATGCAGGACATCGTCGCGGTGGTGTTCCTGACCATCTCCAAGGGCCACTGGCCCTCGCCGTGGGTCTTCGCGCTGGTGCTGCTCCTCCCGGGCGCCTGGCTCGCCCACCGGGTCTGGGACCGGATCACCTCCGCCGAGCTGACCGCGCTCTTCGGGCTGACGATCGCGCTCGTGCCGGGCTACTGGCTCTTCGAGACCGTGGGGCTCAAGGGCGACCTCGGAGCCCTGGTGGTCGGCGTACTCCTCGGGTCGCACGTCAAGGCGCCGGCGCTGGCCAAGCTGCTGTTCAGCACCAAGGAGCTCCTGCTCATCGCGTTCTTCCTGAGCATCGGACTGACCGGGGTGCCCTCGCTCGAGGACTTCGCCCTGGCCGCCGTGCTGCAGGTCCTGCTGCCGCTCCAGGCCGCGGCGTACGTCGTGATCTTCGCGTTCATGGGGCTGCGCTACCGCACCGCGACGCTGGCCTCGTTCACCCTGGCCAACTACTCCGAGTTCGGGCTCATCGTCATCGTCATCGCGTCGGCCTCCGGGCTCGCATCGGCCCAGTGGCAGACCGTGCTCGCGGTCGCGACCGCGCTCTCGTTCCTGGTGGACGCGCTGTTCAACGCCTATGCCCCGGCGATCATCAATCTGCTCAACCGCCGGCTGCCGGTGCGGAGGCCCGAGCGGCTCCAGGAGGCGGACCGGCCGATCAACCTCGGTGACGCGAAGGCGCTGGTGGTCGGCATGGGCCGGGTGGGGCGTACGACCTACGAGGAGCTGCGCGACACCCAGGGCTACCACGTGCTCGCCGTCGAGCACGACTCGCTGCGGGCCGACTCGCTCAAGGAGGAGGGCTTCGACGTGGTCGAGGCCGACGCCACCGACCAGGACTTCTGGGAGCGGGTCAAGAAGGGCACCGGCATGGAGCTGGTCGTCCTCACGATGCCCTTCCACGGCGACAACCTGCTCGCCATGGACCTGCTCCACAAGCTCGGCTTCAAGGGCACAGTGGCGGCGATCGCCCTGCGCCCCGAGGAGCGCGACGAGCTCAAGAAGCGCGGTGCCCACGCCGTCCTGAACCTGTACGCCTCCGCCGGCGCCGACCTCGCCGAGAAGGCGCTCCGGGTCAACCAGGAGCGCCAGCTCTCCGCGTGAGTTGTGAAGCTGAGAGTC
>NZ_JBHWLY010000125.1:2322-7565 GCF_042730435.1 Nocardioides sp. NPDC059952
CGGTTTTTTTTTTATGTTTTTACTTACATATATTACAATCACAGTATCACAACTTCGGTCAGCCCAGCAGGTTGTAGCCCGACAGCGCACCCAGGTAGGTGCGGGTCAGCCCGGTGCCGGTGCTGTTGCGCTCCAGCGCATAGATGTAGCTGCCCGAACGCACGATCAGGTCGCCACCCGAGCCGGCCCGCAGATCGCGTACGCCGAGCACCGCGTCATAGCCCGACAGGTTGATCGACAGGGTCTGTGTGGAGACCAGGCCACCGGGCCCGTTGCTCTCGTGGACGACGGTGCTGGTGCCGTTGACGAAGAGTACGTCGGGGGTGTTGCCGCTGTTCCAGCGCCCGACGCCGACCAGGCGGGTGCCCGATGCCGAGGACTTCATGGTGATCGACGCCCCGACCTTGGCCGAGCCCTTGCCCGGCCACAACGTGATCGTGCCGCCGGAGGTACGGCCCATCAGGTCCGGATACCCGTCGCCGGTGACGTCACCGACCGCGTCGATGACGCTGACCGTGCCGAGGCCGGTCGCGATCGTGACGGGGCTGGCGAACTTGCCGGTGCCGTAGCCCCGGTAGAGGCGTACGGAGCCGTCGGACATCTTGGCCAGGAAGTCGCCCTTGCCGTCGCGGTTCCAGTCGCCGGCGTTCATCAGTGCGGTGGCGCTCGTCAGCGTGATGCCGCTGTCGACCGGCGCGGCCAGGCTGACTCGACCGCTGTTCGGCTTGACGTAGAGCGTCGAGCCGGACTTCATCACCAGGTCAGGGAGGCTGTTGCCGACGAGGTTGACCGCGCCGACGAGGGTGCGGTTGACGTCCGCGTACGGGCCCAACGGCTTGCCGAAGCCCGAGCCGGAGGCCGGGTAGATCCAGCCACGGTTGGACGAGTCTCGGCCGATCAGGTCGCCGCGGCCGTCGCCGGTGAAGTCGCCGTAGCCGCTGATCTGGACCAGCGAGGACCACGACGGGCTCTGGGTCGCGAGCTTGACGGGGGAGCCGAAGGTGCCGGAGCCCGATCCCTTGAAGTAGTAGAGCGCCCCGGACTTGCGGCCGATCAGGTCGCGCTTGCCGTCCTTGTTGACGTCGCCGGTCGCGGCGAGCTTGTCGAAGCCGCCCAGCGAGCGCGTCGTGCCCACTCGGGTGAACCCGCCGGCACCGTTGCCGGTGTAGCGCACCAGGTAGCCCTTCGCGTTCTTGCCGACCAGGTCGTTGGCCGAGGTGCCGCCGATGTTGCCGGTCGCGGTGATCTTGGAGACCCCGGAGAACGTGCTCTTGCCGAGGTTCTTGAAGACCGCCGCGAAGGTGCCGTCACCGCGGCCCTTGCGGATGCCGGCCGAGCCGTCGGTGCGGACCTGGATCAGGTCGGCCTTGCCATCGCCGGTGATGTCCGGGGTGACGACGGCCTCGCGCACGGTGCTGCCGACCGTCGTGGACGTCTTGGTCGAGTTGAACCCGGCGAACCCGCCCGTACGCAGCGTGAAGATCCGGCCGTCGGACGCCCGTCGTGCCACGAAGTCGGAGTGGCTCGTGCCGGCGATGTGGGACTCCAGGTCGCGGCCGCTCCAGCTCTTCTGGAGGCCGGCGGCGAGCGTACGGATCTGGGGGAGCTTGGCTTGGAGGTTTGCGCCCGGGCAGACGGTGGTGCCCGCGTCGCGGTGGCCCTGGATCGCGTGCGGGAAGACCGTCTTGGTGCCGTCGGTCTTGGTCAGCGACACGTTGGTGGCGTTGGCGGTGACGCCGTGGAGCGAGAGCTTCCAGGCGTACAGAGAGCCGTACGCCTGGATCATCGCGTCCGTGGGCTGGTTCTGCGTCGAGCCGGCGTCGTCAGGACAGCCGGCCGCGACCGTGTCGAAGCAGCCGAGCGCCGAAGCACCGAAGCTGTCGTAGTTGTAGCCGCTGGTGTGGGCGCCCTCGCCCGGCAGCGCGACGCCGCCGTGGCGGCCCTCCCAGATGCGGCCGAACTTGTCGACGAAGAAGTTGTAGCCGACGTCGCGGTAGCCACGGGTGGTCACGTGGAACTCGTAGATGCTCCGGATGATGCCGGGGACGTCGGTCTCGGTGTAGGCGTTGGTGCCTGCGGTGTGGTGGACGAAACCGCCGTGGATCGTGCGGTAGGTCGGGTCCGTCTGCTCACGGAGGGTCTCGTCGGCGCCCCACTGCGAACGGCTGTAGATCGTCGGGCTCGAGGTGTAGGTGGACGCGACCAGGTTGAGGTCGGAGTCCTTGCTGCCCTTGTGGACGCTGGTCGCCCGAGGCTTGTCCTTGTCGGTCTCGATCTCGGGGAGCTCCTCGACCGTGTCCGAAGGCTTGCCGGGCTCGATCACCGCGAGCTCGAGGTCGTCGGGGATCGCGGCGGCGTCAGGGACGATGATCCGGGTCTGCACCTGGTCGACGTGCCCGGCCAGGAACTCGTCGGTGCCCGGGCGGACACCCTTGGCCTCGGCGCTGCCGGCGTCCGGACCGTGGTCCTCGACGTCGACCACCATCGGGCTCCATGAGGACCACACGTCGTCCTTCAGGGTGCGGATCTCGGGGCGTACGTCCTCGGCTTCGGTGTCGTCGCCGGACCAGGTCACGCCGACGACACCGAAGCCGGTGACGTCCTGCGGTTCGCTCTTGATGACGTTGGTGCGGGGCTTGTCGACCTTCGTCGCGTGCTCGGTCGCCCTGCCGGTCGAGGTGGTCAGTGCGATCTCTTCGACGTGAGCCTCGACCGGGCCGGCGGGAAGCTTGGACGGCTCCCTGTTCGCGGCCTCGAACGCGGCCAGCGGGCCGGACGAGGTCGGCTCGGCGGTGGCGGAGTTCAGTGTCAGGGGGATCGCCACTGCGACCACGCCGAGAACGAGGGTGGTGCCGGAGATGGACGCGATCTTGGCGCGTCGGGGCATCGAAGCCTCCGTGGGGGAAGATGAAGACGGGCTCCGGAAACCTATACCCCCGCCCCGGGGGGTGTCTCATCTAATTCCCGGTGTCGCGCAGGTCCGTCTTCAGCACCTTGCCGCTGGCGTTGCGCGGAAGGCTGTCGATCAGGAC
Organism: Nocardioides sp. NPDC059952; assembly: GCF_042730435.1. Lineage (NCBI taxonomy): Bacteria > Bacillati > Actinomycetota > Actinomycetes > Propionibacteriales > Nocardioidaceae > Nocardioides > Nocardioides sp. NPDC059952. The sequence goes on from NZ_JBHWLY010000125.1 coordinate 5,355, forward strand.
GTACGCCCTCGGCTGCTTGTAGTTGGCGAGGCGGTCCTTGAGCCAGGTCGCGATCGAATCGGCGGTCAGGTCGTCGCGTACGACGACGAAGGCCTTGCCGACCTGACCGAGGCGCGCGTCGGGGACGCCGATGACCGCGGACTCGACGATGCCGGGGTGGCTGGCGAGGGTGTTCTCGACCTCGGCCGGATAGACGTTGAAGCCGCCGACGGTGAACATGTCCTTGATCCGGTCGGTGATCTTCAGGCAGCCGTGCTCGTCGAGGAAGCCGACGTCGCCGGTGTGGAGCCAGCCGTCCTCGTCGATCGCCTCGGCGGTTGCCTCGGGATTCTCGAAGTAGCCGAGCATGACGTTGTCGCCGCGGATCCAGACCTCGCCGTCCTCGCCGGGCTCCGCGTCCTCCCCGGTGGCGGTGACGGTGCGGATCTCCAGCCCCTCGACCGCGGGGCCGACCACCTTGGCCACGTGCGCCGGGTCCTCGCCGGGGCGGGTGGTGGTCGCGACCAGGCACTCGGTGAGGCCGTAGGCGCCCTTGACCTCGTCGATCCCGAGGACGTCGCGCATGTCGGCGAAGAGGCTCTCCGGGACGCTCGCCGCGCCGGCGATCGCGAAGCGCAGCGAGGAGAGGTCGTACGCCTTCAGGTCGTCATGGTTGATGAGGGTCGTGAAGATCGTGGGGGCGCCGGGAAGGACGGTGATCCGCTCGTCCTGGATCAGCTGCAACGTCTGCGTCGGGGCGTAGGTCGCGATCGGGTAGATCGTGGCGCCCGCGCTGAATGCCGCGAGGAAGCCCGCCTTGTAGCCGAACCCGTGGAAGAACGGGTTGACGATGGCGTAGCGGTCCTCCTGGCTGAGCGCGGCGCCGCGTGCCCAGACGTCGGCGGTCCCGATCGTCTGGCGCTGCGCGCACATCACGCCCTTCGGCTTGCCGGTCGTGCCGGAGGTGAACAGCAGGTCGGCCAGGGTGTCGGGGGTGACGGTCGCCTTGGCGTCCTCGAGACGCTTGTCGGTGATCTCGGCTCCGCTGGCCAGGAACTCGTCCCAGTCGCCGGCGAGGTCGACGATGGTGAGCAGGTGCTCCGGGAGCGGGCCGGCGTCGCGGAGCATCTGGACGTAGTCGGTGCCGAGGAAGCCGTTGACGGTGACCAGCGCGGTGGCGCGGGAGCGCTCCAGGATCTCGCGCGCCTCATGGCCGCGGTAGCGGGTGTTGAGCGGCACCACGGCCGCCCCGATCGTCTGCGCGCCGAGGGCCGCGACCGGGAACTCCCATCGGTTGGGGGCCCAGATGGCGACGCGGTCGCCGCTGCGTACGCCGCTGGCCAGGAAGGCGCGCGCGGCCCGGTCGGTCGCGTCGGCGAGCTCGGCGTAGGTGAGCGTCGTGGGGCCGTCGACGATGGCCGGGTGGTCGGCGTAGGTCTGCTTGGCCTTCTCGATCAGGGCCGGGATCGTGCGGGGGGTCATCCTGGCAAGCGTAGTTGAGCAACTGCTTGTTTGGTAGGCTTCGTCCATGACTGACACGGGGGTTGCGCCGAGAAGGCGGGGGACGGCGTCGGGGTCGTCGCGGCGGGCCGAGCTGCTCACGCTGGCTGCCGAGATGTTCGCGACCAAGGGCTTCGCCCAGACGACCGTACGCGACATCGCCGATGCCGCCGGGATCCTGTCGGGCTCGCTCTACCACCACTTCCGCTCCAAGGAAGCGATGCTGACCGAGCTGCTCTCGGGGTTCCTCGACGGGCTCAACGCGCGGTTCACCGAGATCGTCGAGAGCGGGGTCGACCCGCAGGCAGACCTGGACGGACTGATCACGGAGTCGTTCCGGACGATCCACAACGAGCGGCTCGCCGTCGCGCTCTACCAGAACGAGGCGTCCTTCCTGGCGACCGTCGAGGGCTTCGAGTTCGTCGCCGAGCGCTCCCGCGACAACGAGGCGCTGTGGATCCGGGTCATCGAGGCCGGGCAGACCTCGGGAGCCTTCCAGACGTCGTTGGACCCCGCCTTGACCTACCGGTTCATCCGCGACGGCGTCTGGTCCACCGTCGCCTGGTATCGCCCCGGCGGCCGCCACACCCCCGAGACGCTCTCGGAGCAGTACCTGAAGCTGCTCCACGCCGGCATCCTCGCCTGACCCCTGACCGCGCTGGTCGAGCCGCGAGGCCGCCTGCGGCCGAGCGTGTCGAGACCAACACGGTCCCCTCTGCGCGCGATGGCACC
>NZ_JBHWLY010000126.1:0-7258 GCF_042730435.1 Nocardioides sp. NPDC059952
CGGCATACGCGATGACACACCTTCTCGTGGGATCGTATTTGTGTATAATAGACAGGTCCTATACGAGTTCGCCGCCGAGCTGCCTGAGCAGCTCGGCGGCGTTTGTCATGCACAGCTCGGGGTCGGGCTCGAGGTCGAGGAGCGCCCGTACGCCGGCGGCGCCCGCCTCGGCCGCCTCGGTGGGGGAGAGGGTGGTGCGGCCGCAGACCACGGTGGCGGGGATCCCGGCCTCCCGGGCTGCCTGGAGCACGCCCATCGGGGCCTTGCCGGACAGGGTCTGGTGGTCGAAGGAGCCCTCGCCGGTGACGACCAGATCGGCGCCGGCGAGCGCCTCGGCGAAGCCCACGAGGCCGAGCAGCAGCTCGACGCCGCGCTCGACCCGGCCGCCCAGCACCGCGAGGGCGGCGAACCCGACGCCCCCGGCCGCTCCGGCTCCGGGGGTGTCTTCCGGAGCGGAGCGGCCGAGAGCGTCGGAGATGAGGGAGGCGTACGTCGTCAGGGACTCCTCGAGGATGGCCTGCTCCCGCGGGCCGGCCCCCTTCTGTGCCGAGAAGGTGGCGACGGCGCCGCGAGGGCCGAGGAGCGGGTTGTCGACGTCGCAGGCGACCACGATCTCGATGTCCCGCAGACGCGGGTCGAGACCGTCGAGGTCGATCCGTGCCAGGCTCTGGAGCGCCGCTCCGCCTTCCGCGAGCTCTGCCCCGGAGGCGTCGAGGAGTCGTACGCCGAGGGCGCGGAGCATCCCTGAGCCGCCGTCGTTGCTGGCGCTGCCGCCGAGCCCGATGACGATCGTGCGGGCGCCACCGTCGAGCGCGGCGAGCACGGCCTCACCGAGACCGCGGGACGTGGCGGTGAGTGGGGCGAGTCGGCCTCCGGGCAGCCGGAGCAGCCCACAGGTGTCGGCGAGCTCGACGACCGCCAGATCGCCGCGGACGGCGTAGTGAGCCGCCACCGGATCGAGTGTCGGGCCGGCGACCTCGACCGGCACCAGGTCGAAACCGGCGCCGGCCAGCGCGGCCACCGTGCCGTCGCCGCCGTCGGCGATCGGCACGATGCGTACCTCCGTCTCGGGGTGCGCCGCGAGGATCCCGGCGGCCACCGCGTCGTCGACCTCGCGCGCGGTCAGGGAGCCCTTGAACTTGTCGCAGGCGACCACGACGACCGGACGGCCCTGATCGTGACCGGCCATCACAGGTGGGGGAGGACGAGGTCGCGGTAGCGCTGCGACATGGTGGCGAGCACCTCGTCGGGGTCGCCGGCCCAGATCGCCTCGTTGAAGATCTCGACCTCGACGTCGCCGGTGTAGCCGGTCGCGGCGACCATCCGCGTGATCGGCGCGAAGTCGATGACCCCGTCCCCCATCATTCCGCGCGCCAGCAGCGCGTCGGCGGGGATCGGCAGGTTGAAGTCGCAGACCTGGTACCCCGCGATCCGGCCCTCTGCGCCGGCCCGCTCGACCTGGGCGGCGATGTCCGGGTCCCAGAAGACGTGGAACGTGTCCACCACGACCGCGACCGCGTCGACCGGATGCGGCGCGGCCAGGTCGAGTGCCTGCCCGAGGGTCGAGAGGACCGCCCGGTCGGCGACGTACATCGGGTGCAGGGCCTCCAGGACCAGCTTCACACCGTGGTCGCGGGCGTAGGGTGCCAGCTCGGCGAGCCGCTCGGCGACCCGCACCCGGGCACCGGCCAGGTCCACATCGCCCTCGGGCAGGCCGCCGACGACCATCACCAGCGCGTCGGTGCCCAGCGTCGCGGCCTCGTCGACCGCCCGCTTGTTGTCCTCGAGCGCGCCGGCGATGCCGGCCTCGTCGGATGCCGTCAGGAAGCCGCCGCGGCAGAGCGAGGAGACGCGCAGGCCGGCGTCGCGTACGAGCTTGGCCGCCTTCTCCAGCCCGGCCTCGTGCACGCGGTCGCGCCACAGTCCGAGGGCGGGGATGCCGGCCCGAGCCGCCCCGTCGACGGCCTCGGCGAGGGTCCAGGAGTTGGTGGTCTTGGTGTTGAGCGAGAGGCGTTCCAGCCCGGTGATGCTGTCGGTCACTGGTCGACTCCTTGCACGGTGAGGAAGGCGCGCATGCGTGCGGCCGCGAGGTCGGGGCTGGTGAGCAGGCCGGCCGCGTCGGCCAGCCGGAACACCTCGGCCAGATGGGTCACCGAGCGACCTGCGTGCAGGCCGCCGGCCATCGAGAAGCCGGGCTGGTGGCCGTTGACCCAGGAGAGGAACGCGATCCCGGTCTTGTAGTAATAGGTCGGCGCCTCGAAGATCTTCCGGCCGAGCGCCTGGGTGCTCTCCAGCAGCTCGCGAGCCTCGGCCGGGGCTCCCCGGTCGAGCGCCTGCAGCGCGGCCGAGGCCGCCGGGTAGATCGCCGCGAAGATGCCGAGCAGCGCGTGCGAGAACTCGCCCTCGCCGGTGCCCTCGCCGACGATCAGCTCGGGATAGTTGAAGTCGTCCCCCGTGTAGAGACGTACGCCGCCGGGCAGCGCCCGGCGCAGCCCGACCTCGTGCTCGGCGTCGAGGAGCGAGACCTTGACCCCGTCGACCTTGCCGGGACGGGCCCGGATGACGTCGAGGAAGGTCTCCGTCGCCTCTGCGACCGAGGAGGAGCCCCAGTAGCCCGCCATCGCCGGGTCGAACATGTCGCCCAGCCAGTGCAGGATCACCGGGGTCTCGGCCTCGTCGAGGAGGGTCGCGTAGACCTCGGCGTAGTCATCGGCGTCCCGGGCGACCCGGGCGAGCGCGCGCGAGGCCATCACGATCGTGGTCGCGCCGGTGTCGGCGACGACCTTCATCTGCTCACGGTAGGCGTCGATGACGGCCGCCAGGCCCTGCCGGCCCTCGGGGACGGCGTCGAGGGCGAGCTGGTCGGTGCCGGCACCGCAGGCGATCGACCCGCCCACGCTGGCCGCCTCGGCGGCCGAGCGGCGGATCAGCTCGGCCGCGGCGGTCCAGTCGACCCCCATGCCGCGCTGGGCGGTGTCCATCGCCTCGGCGACGCCGAGACCGTAGGACCACAGCTCGTGCCGGTAGGCCAGGGTGCGGTCCCAGTCGATGTCCGCGGGGGCACCGGGCACGTTCTCGGCGAGCGTGCGGGGGACGACGTGGGCGGCGGCGTACGCGGTGCGGGAGGTGAACGGCGCACTCGGCTTCGTCCACTCCCGAGGGGCCGCAAGCGGGTAGAGCTCGGTGCCGCCGCCGGGCAACGGGAGGCGTACGGAGGTCACAGCTGGATCTCTCCGAGGTCGACCCGGCGGCCCTCGGCGGAGGAGGTGAGCCCGGCCTCGGCGAGCCGGACGCCGCGGACGCCCGCCATGAAGTCGTAGGGGTGGTCGCCGTCGCCCTCGACGTAGCGGATGAACTGCTCCCACTGCGCCTTGAAGCCGTTGTCGAAGGGCTGGTTGTCGGGGACCTCGGTCCACAGGTCCCGGAACTGGATCGACTCGACCAGGTCGGGGTTCCAGACCGGCTTCGGGGTCAGGTTGCGGTCCTGGGTGACGCAGTGGTGCAGGCCGGCGACCGCGGATCCGTGGGTGCCGTCGACGTGGAACTCGACCAGCTCGCCGCGGTTGACCCGGGTCGCCCAGGAGGAGTTGATCTGGGCGATGATCCCGCCCTCGAGCTCGAAGATGCCGTAGGCGGAGTCGTCGGCGGTCGCCTCGTAGCGCGCGCCCTTCTCGTCCCAGCGCTCGGGGATGTGGGTGACGACCTTCGCGGTGACGGCCTCGACCTTGCCGAAGAGGTTCTCCAGGACGTAGTTCCAGTGGGGGAACATGTCGGTGGTCATGCCACCGCCGTCCTCCTTGCGGTAGTTCCAGCTCGGCCGCTGGGCGGGCTGCAGGTCGCCCTCGAAGACCCAGTAGCCGAACTCGCCGCGCACGCTGAGGATGCGGCCGAAGAAGCCCGACTCGACCAGGCGGCGCAGCTTGAGCAGACCCGGGAGGTAGAGCTTGTCGTGGACGACGCCGCTCTTCACTCCGGCCTCGGCCGCCAGGCGGGCCAGGCGCAGCGAGCCCTCCACGTCGTCGGCGATCGGCTTCTCGGTGTAGACGTGCTTGCCGGCCGCGACCGCCTTGGTGATGGCGACCTCGCGGACGTTGGTCAGCTGCGAGTCGAAGTAGACGGTGTCCTCGGCGTTGCCGAGGGCCTCGTCGAGGTCGGTGGTCCAACGGTCCAGGCCATGCTCCTTGGCGATGTCCTGGAGCTTCTCGGCATTGCGTCCGACCAGGATCGGGTCGGGCAGGATCCGGGTGCCGTCGGAGAGCTCGACACCGCCCTGCTCCTGGATCGCCAGGATGCTGCGCACCAGGTGCTGGCGGTAGCCCATGCGTCCGGTGACGCCGTTCATGATGATGCCGAGCCGTCGTGTGGCCATGTGTTCGTTCCTCGTCTGCTGGAGAGCGATGGGGGAAAGCGCTTTCCAATACGGTAGGACAGATGTGACGCCCGTCGCAAGAGGGCGTTCCGTGATGCCGGACGCAGGAGGCCTTTCGGGGCCTCAGGAACGCGGGGGAGTGCTCTCCCGCAGCACGACCTCGCCGTGGACGGACCTCTTGCGAAGCTCCGCCGACGGCTTGCCGAGCACGAGCTCGAGCGCGAGCCGGCCGATGTCGGCCAGGGGAAGACGTACGGTGGTCAGCCCCGGCGTCACGTCGCGCAGCGTGGCGATGTCGTCGAAGCCGGCGACGGCCAGGTCGGGTCCGACCTCGACGCCGGCCTGCCGGCAGGCCGCCAGGGCGCCGACCGCCATCAGGTCGTTGACCGCGAAGACGCAGTCCACCGCGGCGCCGTCGTCCCGGCCGTCCTCGAGCAGCCGGGTCATCGCCCGGCGGCCGCCGTCGCGGCTGAACTCGTCGGAGACGTACGCCGGCGCCGAGCCGGTCGCCTCCAGCCACCCCTCCGCGAAGCCGGCGTGGCGTTCGGCCGAGACCAGCAGGTCCTCGGGGCCGGTGAGCACCGCGGCGCGGCGGTAGCCGAGGCCGACCAGCCGCTCGGCCAGCGCCTTGGCGCCGCCGTGGTTGTCGATCACGACGGTGTCGACCGGCAGGCGCGGCTGGCTGATCGCGGCCGCCCGGCCGCCGCCGTCCAGGTAGGACGTCAGCAGGTCGGCGACCTCGCTGGTGTGGCGTACGTCGGCCGTGTCACTTCCCGCCAGCACGATCGCCCGGCTGCGCTGGCGTCGCAGCGCGGCCAGGAACTTCTGCTCGCGCTCGGGCTGACCGCCGGTGTTGCACAGCATCACCAGCAGGCCGTGCTTCTCGGCCTCGTCGGCCAGGCCGCCGGCGATGGTGGAGAAGTAGGGGTCGGAGATGTCCTTCACCAGCAGCCCGACCGTCTCGGTCGAGCCGCGCGCCATCGCCTGGGCGTTGGCATTGGGCATGTAGCCGAGCTTGTTCGCCGCCGCCAGGACCTTCTCCTGCAGCTCGGGGCGCACCACCCGGTCGCTCCCGTTCAGCGCGCGCGACGCGGTGGCCAGCGAGACCCCTGCCTCGCGGGCGACATCGCTCAGCGTCGCTGCGCGTTCTCCGGCCAACTGACTCTCCTTCGGCTTCCGCTCCAGGAGCCTAAGGCATCCGCCGAATGCGTACGCCGCGCTCCGGGTCTCCTCAGACGTACCCACCCGTTGCCGAGTCGGCGCGTTTGTACGCCCAGAACCGCCGAGTCGGCGCGTTTGAACGAGCCGACTCGGCGTGAGTCTTCGTCAGAACGGGCCGACTCGGCAGTCAGGGGCGTCCGAGGGTGGAGGCGCGGGCGATGAGCTCTGGTGTGAAGACGACCTGCTCGTGCTGGTGGGTGGGGTCGCCGACCTCGTCGAGGAGCAGCTCGGCGGCGCGGCGGCCGAGGTCGTGGCGGGGCTGGCGTACGGAGGTGAGGGGCACCGCCGCGGCGGCGGCGAACTCGATGTCGTCGTAGCCGACGATCGCGAGGTCGCCGGGTACGGTCCGGCCGCTGGAGATCGTCTGCTGGAGCAGCCCGAGCGCGAGCAGGTCGTTGGCGCAGAACGCGGCGGTCGGGCGGCGCCGGGCGGACAGCCCGACGAGCCGCTCGCCGGCGGCGCGACCACAGGCCACGGTCGGGGCCTCGCAGGAGAGCATGACGAGGTCCTCGGGCGGTAGCCCGGCCTCGGCCCACGCCTGCCGGGCGCCCTCGCCGCGGTCGCGGACCTGTCCGATCGACTCCGGCCCACCGACGTACGCCACCCGCTTGTGGCCTTCGTCGATGAGATGCTCGACGGCCAGCCGCCCGCCCAGGACGTCATCGACGGCGACGGAGCAGAACGACGACCCCGCCCGGGTGCGGTCGACGATGACGACCGGGGTGCCCCGCTCGATCAGCTGGTCGAGCTGCGGGTCGTCGGGGTCGACCGGGGTGATCAGGATGCCCTGGACGCGCTGCTGCTGCAGGTGGGCCAGGTGGGCGCCCTCGCGGGCCGAGCGTCCGTCGCTGTTGCACAGGAACAGCGAGAGCCCGGCCGCCTCGGCGGCCAGCTCGATGCCCTGGGCCACGTCGGTGAAGAACGGGTTGCCGGCGTCGAGCATGACGTAGGCCAGCGACTGGGTGCTGCCGGTGCGCAGCGAGCGCGCCGACTCGTTGCGCACGAAGCCGAGGTCGGCCATCGCGCGCTCGACCCGTTCACGTGTCGTTCGGCTGACCCGCTCGGGGCGGTTGAGCACGTTGGACACCGTGCCGAGGGACACGCCTGCGGTGGCCGCGACATCTTTGACCGAGGCGCTGCGCGGTGAACCCGCCGGGGTGATCGCCACCTGGGCTCCTTCCTGAAACGTTAAATCGCAGCATAGGCCGTGGACGGCGCTGTGACGAGGAAGGGACGCTACCCGGATTGACCGATGTCGGACATGCTCATTAGCGTCCATGTCTAAATCGTTTCATCGGAGGTCGTCATGGAGCGCGTCTGCTTCCAGCTGCAGGTCAAGCCCGAGCGCATCGAGGAGTACAAGCGGCGCCATGCTGCGGTCTGGCCCGACATGCTCCGGGCGCTCTCGGAGACCGGATGGCACAACTACTCCCTGTTCCTCCGTCCCGACGGCCTGCTCATCGGCTACGTCGAGACCCCCTCGATCGAGGCTGCTCAGGCCGGAATGGCGGCCACCGAGGTCAATGCTCGGTGGCGGGCGGAGATGGCGGAGTTCTTCGAGGACCTCGACGGCGTCGCGCCCGACGAGGGCTTCCTCCGCCTCGAGGAGGTCTTTCACCTCGAGGACCAGCTCGGTCGCGACTGACTCCCTCGCCGAGTCGGCGCGGT